>NZ_JBFGYC010000594.1:0-2385 GCF_041587635.1 Pontibacterium sp.
GGTGCCGCCATCGCGCAACTCCGGCGGTAGATCGTCCAATCGCACGGTCTGACCTGGAGCCATGACGGTCAACCAGCGACAGGTGTTCTCCAGCTGACGCACGTTACCGGCCCAGGATAAACCACATATATACGTCTCTGCTTCTGCACTGAGCGTTTTAGGTTCAACGCCCAACTCTTCCGCAGAGCTTGTCAGAAAATGACGCGTCAGACGCGGAATGTCCTCACGACGTTCGGACAAGGTAGGCAGATGGATACGTATCACGTTAAGGCGATGGAACAGATCCTCACGGAAACGCCCCTCCTGTACCAGTTGCTCCAGATTCTGATGGGTCGCGGCAATAATACGGACATCAACTTTCACCGGAGTGTGGCCACCCACCCGGTAGAATTCACTGTCTGCCAACACGCGTAGCAATCGGGTCTGCGCATCGGCGGGCATATCACCAATCTCATCAAGGAACAGCGTGCCACCATCCGCCTGTTCAAAGCGACCACGCCGTGCAGCAGCTGCGCCGGTAAATGCCCCCTTCTCATGACCAAACAGTTCTGACTCGATCAAATCATGAGGAATCGCGGCCATATTCAGCGGTATAAACGATTGTTCGCGACGCGGACTGTGCTTATGCAATGCATGGGCGACCAGCTCTTTACCGGTTCCCGATTCACCGTTGATCAACACGGTAATATTGGATTGCGATAAACGCCCGATGGCGCGAAACACCTCCTGCATAGCCGGGGCCTCGCCAATAATTTCGGTCTCCGCGTCTGCGACCTGCTCCTCAACTTGTTTTTGCTGCTCAATCGCATGCTCCAACGCACGCTTCGCCAGCGCAACCGCCTCATCAACATCAAATGGTTTTGGCAGATACTCAAAGGCCCCACCCTTATAAGAAGCCACTGCTGAATCCAGATCGGAATGCGCGGTCATGATGATGATGGGGATCTGAGGAAACCGCTCCTGAATGTGGTTGAGCAACGCCAGACCATCTGTCCCCGGCATCCGGATATCACTGATAATGGCATCCGGCACTTGTGTTTCCAGCGCTTGGATTAACACATCTGCACTGTCAAACACGGTGTTATTGACACCCTCAGCGGTCAGGGCCTTCTCCAGTACCCAACGAATTGAGCGGTCGTCGTCAACGACCCAGACATTACCTGACAGACTCATGGTTCAGCTCCAAAGGGATAAATAGTTCAAATAGGGTTCTTCCCGGCCGGGTATCACACTCAATCAGGCCACAGTGTTGATTGAGGATCGACTGAGCAATCGATAACCCCAAACCAGTCCCATCCGCGCGCCCGCTCACCATCGGATAGAAAATCTGACTCAGCAGCTCTTCAGGAATACCGGGGCCGTTGTCCTCGATACGCACACAGCACACCAGACGATGCTTCTCCGTACCTAATGTAATCTGACGCATGGTTCGGGTATGCAGCTTGATAGACGGATTCTGTGTATGACTTGCCTGCAGCGCCTGCATACTGTTCCGCATAATATTGAGCACCGCCTGAATCAGCTGTTCAGCATCACCTCGGAATTCAGGAATACTTGGGTCATAGTCACGGATTAGCTCAACACTGCCGCCACTTTCCGCCGCCACCAGACTGCACACCCGCTCAAGAATCGCGTGAATATTAACGTCGTTGATATCCGGCAATTTTCTTGGCCCCAACATACGATCGACCAAATTCCGTAAGCGGTCAGCTTCTTCAATAATGACCTGGGTGTAGTCATGCAGTGATATATCGTCCAGCTCACGCTCAAGTAGCTGCGCCGCACCTCGCAGGCCACCCAGCGGATTCTTAATTTCATGCGCCAGACCACGCACCAGCATTTGAGCACTCGCATGACGGGTCAGCAGCTCTTCTTCCCGCTCAATACGGATCAACCGGTCACGGGCTTCTATCTCTAACAGCAACCAGTTTTCCTGCTGCATCGGTAACGGATTCACGGTGTAATCCACTGTCAGCATCTGTTCTGACTGGTTTCTCAGTTTAGCTTCACGCCGGGTAAACGGATGACCACTGCGCAACGAGTGACGCAAGCCTTCAACCTGATCTGCATCCGTACCAAACCACTCGGCAATATCCCGTCGACTCAGTTGACGCGCACTTGCCGCCAACAACATTTCTGCGGCCGGATTCATGTACTGGATAAACAACTGGTTATCCAGCAACACAACGGCGGTCCCCAAATTCTCCAGTATCTTTTTGTACATATCATTTACGAGCATTGGCTTTCCGTCTCTCCATGCCAGGATTCTGCACCCTGCATGCTTATAGACAATCGGATTGTTAAGAAAATGCAAAAACCAAACCAGCTTTATGCATTTCACGCTCTACAGGCTACAAACAGATAAACCGGGTAAAAACCGCCCAA
>NZ_JBFGYC010000595.1:0-2381 GCF_041587635.1 Pontibacterium sp.
AGGTCGATCCGACAAGCTCCAGCCAATAACACGACGTGTATATAGGTCGAGGATGACTGCGAGATATACCCACCGACTTCCAGCCCAGATATACGTGATATCGCCACACCAAACCTGATTCGGGCGTGTCGTATTAAACTGTCGGTCCAAATGATTCGGAATGTCGGGACGTTCAACTGTGGCCTGCTTATAAGCATGAGGCCCAGGCTGCTTGCAGGTGAGCTGCAACTCTTTCATCAATTGACGGACCTTGTAACGACCAATTTGCACGCCATCCGTTTGGAGCATATCGGTAATCGTGCGACTTCCCGCGGAACTACGGCTTTTTTTGAAGGCCTCATTAACCCGAGCCTGGAGACTAAGGTGCTCAGGATCAATCTCTGATTTACGTTGCTTGTAGTTGTAGAAGCATGAACGCGTGATGCCAAAAACATGACAGACCAATTCTGTACTTTCCTGCCCACTTAACTGATCTATCAGCGCGTACGATTCATCTCGTCTGACATTAAGAGAGCGGTAGCCTTTTTTAAAATCGACTTTTCACGTTCCAGTCTATCG
This sequence comes from Pontibacterium sp., assembly GCF_041587635.1. NCBI lineage: Bacteria > Pseudomonadati > Pseudomonadota > Gammaproteobacteria > Oceanospirillales > Oceanospirillaceae > Pontibacterium > Pontibacterium sp. The sequence goes on from NZ_JBFGYC010000595.1 coordinate 559, forward strand.
ATTCGAGCCTCCAACTCTTGAATACGCTGTTGCTCGGGAGTCAGGGCCTTACTGGTTGGCGTTGTGCCCTGCCGCTCGTCTTTGAGCTGTATAACCCAGCGACGCAGTACATTGTCATTAACTCCCAATGAGCGAGACGCTTCGAGTACTGAGTAGCCTTGGTCGAGCACCAAACAGGCGGCTTCATGCTTATACTCAGGAGTAAATGATCGACGTTTTTTAGTCATTGAACACCTCTTCTTCGGCGGTACTTTACCACCTTAAATGGTGTCCAGGTTCATTGAACCACTACAGGTTGCACAGTTTGACCTTACCACCATCACCTTCGCATCCGTCATTATTAGTCTGATGATGCTGGCAAACGGTTCTATTGCGTTAAAGGGTAAACTTGAGGTTCTGGACCGTCAGGCGCTGAAATATTCCATTATAGGGCTGGTGCCTGCGTTGGTACTTGGGGTTTTCCTGCTGACCTATCTGAGCCGGGACTTTGCACGCATATTACAGGGCATTCTGGGTGGTGCGATCTTCCTCGGCGGGGTCTTTATTATGATGAAACCCGAGCCTTTGAAAGTGCGCAGCGGCAACTTAAGTTTCAGCGTGGCCGGTGCCACCGCAGGCGTGCTGGGTGGTTTATTCAGTATCGCGGGACCACCGCTGGTGTATCAGTACTACCGCCAACCCTTCAGCATCGACAACATCCGTTTATCCTTGCTCGCTATATTCCTGATGATGAACATCGGTCGGTTGATTGTGCTGGCCATTCAGGGAGAACTGACACTGGATATGCTTTGGATCGGCCTGCTCTGCGTACCCGCCGTATCCCTCGCAACGATTGCAGGTCGTCGCTTTCCACCGCCGTTCAGTGATAAAACCATGCGCCGACTCTCGTTCCTCTTGCTGGTGCTGATCGGTATCAGTCTGATGCTAACGGCGTAACTCACCTGCAAATCATTCATGCTGCCAGCAGTTTCTATTCAGACTGCTATCTTTGTTGGTGAGACTACCCAGTAAACGAGAGAGGCAAACATGAACACGTTTACGATTGAGTCCTGGTGCAGACCGGCGGGAGCTGAAAAGTCCACCCCAATGGGGCTGATTAGCTTTCGTGTTGGAGAAGATTATCGACTTCAGATGGAATCCATCGAAGATCGCTTAGCAGCAAACGATGATGAAACCCAAGCGGACATTAAGGTAAACCTATCAAGCCTTGAGCTGAAAACACCAGAAGACTGTGGCGCGCTGACGGATGCATCATTCCACGTATTTGTGCACAAGCATGAGCATCGGGGGCACTTCTTCCTAAAAGGTCACCGGGCCACTGATGACGCACTGATCTATTCCAATGCGGTGTTAGTTGATGAGTTAGGCTAACCCCAACCGATCGACCCTAAAAGACCTGATGGTTTTGATCGCAGCATCAATGACCGTTGGGTCTTTTCTATATGGATTCGGTGTCGACATAGACACATACTCTCTTCAAATCCTCTTTATCATCGCTATCAATCACCGCACCAGACAGGTTTACTTCCACGTTAAAGTCATCGTGACTGATTGCGGGTCAGCTACAACAGCCCATCGCAGTTCAGTCGTGAGTTCAAACGTTTCTTTGGCGATTCACCAAGGGATGTGCAAAGTTCGGCGAGATAAGAATCAAAGAAACTTCCGCAAGGTTTTCATGTTGGAGTGTTCAAAGCCCAGTTGTTGATAGAAACTTTGTGCTTTTAGATTATCTGAGTCCGTCAGCAAACTGATCCGCTTGATGCCTTGTTCTTCCAGCACTTTGAATACATGCCCGAGCAAACCTGAACCGACTTTATCGCCCC
>NZ_JBFGYC010000596.1:0-2376 GCF_041587635.1 Pontibacterium sp.
GCAATCTGACAAAATCACAAATTGAAGAGCTGGCGATCCATCTGGAGAATGCCGAGCTGGAAGCGTACGAAGTCACTAAGATCACCGATGACTTCCCCGATATGACCTACGAAGATGCGTTCGACATTCAGTGGGAGATCCGTCGCCGTAAGGAAGAGCGCGGCAACAAAATCGTCGGCATGAAGATGGGCCTGACATCCTGGGCAAAGATGTCCCAGATGGGTGTTGAACATCCTTGCTATGGTTTCCTGGCCGATTACTTCTCCGTACCTGAAGGCGGTGAAGTGAAGCATGACGAACTGATTCATCCGAAGATTGAAGCGGAGCTGGCAGTTGTCACTAAAGCACCGCTGAAAGGTCCGGGTATCCATATCGGTGACGTACTGCGCGCGACTGATTTTGTGATGCCTGCGATCGAAGTGATCGATTCTCGTTACAAAGACTTCAAGTTTGACCTGAAAAGTGTGATTGCGGATAACTCCTCCTCTTCCCGCTTTATTACCGGTGGCCGTATGGCTGATGTTTCTGATCTGGACCTGAAGAACCTGGGTGTAGTGATGGAGATTAACGGTGAAGTGGTTGAAGTGGGTGCCGGTGCTGCAGTACTGGGGCATCCTGCTGCGTCTGTTGCGATGCTGGCGAATATGCTGGGTGAGCGTGGTGAAGAACTGCCAGCTGGCTCTTTCGTTATGATCGGTGCGATCACGGCGGCAGTGCAGGTCAACAAAGGTGATTCTTTCTGCGTCCGTTATCAGGATCTGGGCACCATCAGCGGTAAGTTCGTCTGATCAGTTTCTGATTAGGGTATGTCGCTGCGCAGGCTCTCGTGGCGGCATATCCGGTCGGAATTGATGCCTTTAAAAGGAGATAAGCTATGCCTATCGTTCAGGTCAATATGATGGAAGGACGTACGGATGAGCAGAAAGAAGCGCTGATTCGTGAAGTGACTGATGCGGTCATTCGTTCGCTTGACGCACCGGAACAGAGTATCCGCGTGATGATCAATGAGATGCCGAAGCAGCACTTTGGTATTGCGGGAAACTCTGCGAAGAAGCTGGGTAAATAGTCTGATCCGAGTTTTCTGAATCCTTAAAAAAGGGGCTGTATTGAACATACAGCCCCTTTTTTATGCGGTAAGTTGGATGAGTGCTCAGGGCAGCAGATTCAGGACAACAGATGTTGGGGTGCGGTTGCCCGATAACTTGGGCGGCTTTTCATACGTTCAAACCATGATCGCAGATTATTGAAGCGTTCAGGGATCTCAACGTCATAGGCCTCTGCCAATCCAAAGCGCGCAGTCAGCGCACACTCTGGTAATGAATAACTGCCCGCAAAAAACGTCTTGTCGCCCAGTTGGCCAGATAAATAGTCCAGGGCCGTTTCGAACTGTGCAATCCCTTGCTCGATACGTTTGTGATCCCAATCAGCTTCAGCGTTGCCGCGCTTTTCGAAGATCACTTCGCGTAAGCCCGCGCCGATTACGCCGTCGCTGTAACTGTTGATCAGACGCGCAGTGACACGTTGAGTCGGGTCCTCAGGCAGTAAGGTTCCGCTGAGATCGTTCAGGTATTCCAGAATAACGTTGGACTCGTAGATGACAACATCGCCGTTGACGAGCACAGGGACTGTTTTTCGGGGTGTCAGAGACTGCCATGTTTCACGGGTTTCCGGCGCCAGTGAGTCGATATGCTCAACCGTCACTCCCTGCTCAAAAAGAGCCAAACGTATTTTCCAGCAAAACGGGCATTCCGGTTTGTCGTACAGGCGTATTGCAGTCATAAATAGCTCCTCAATCAAGTGGGAGAAAATTAGAAGGGATTCACACGTCGGTTAACAACGTGATGCGCGCAGTTCTCGCAACTCATCGAGGACGAAATCGATGCGGTCCTGTCCCCAGAAAATTTGTTCGCCAATCACAAAGGTTGGCACGCCAATCACCCCCAATGTTGCGGCTTCTTCAGCGTTGTGCTCAAGCTGGTCGGCATAGGCGGTGTTATCCAGTGCTGCGGAAAATTCATCGCGATCGAGTCCGATCTGCTCACCGACAGCGAGCAAGACTTGAGGATCGCCAATGTCCTGTCCCTCTGCCCACTCTTTACGCATGACTTCAATAAGATAGGGGCGCAGCAGCCCCTTCTCTTCCGCCAATAAAGACCCAATTCCAGCCAGTGTTGGATCTGTCGTTGGCGGCGGAGGTGTAAGGGGGATGCCCAGACGCTTAGCGAATCGGGCGATGTCCTGACGCGCCAGTGGCATTTTGTTTTTGGCGCGATCCGGAGAGGAGCGCAGGTCCCAGCTGCCCACCGGACGCCAGATTAGGTTGGTGTTGAAATCATCAACGATGGGCCAGAGTGTTTTGCTGGCAAGGTAGCAGTA
>NZ_JBFGYC010000597.1:0-2368 GCF_041587635.1 Pontibacterium sp.
GTGGTGCAGGAGCTTCAGCAACCACGCCAGCCGAAGGTGCCACTGGTGAGGGAGGCGAATCGACAACGCCTTCTATTCTGGTGATGACCGAAAACGGCTACGAATTTAATACCGGAGATTCAGAGGATAACTCACTGGCTCAGCAGCAGGAGATTACCCGTGATCGTCTGTTTCGCGGGTTGCTGGAAGCGATCAGTGGGCGCAAGGTGCTGATGGCCGATATCAATCAAGATGAGCTTGCCGGTGTCCCTGAAAACGTGGCCGTAAAAGCCGAGGGCGCACCTGTTGGTGGGCAGGCGAATATGCTGACCATGACCTTCAATGTCACTGAAACGGTCGAAGAGTACGAGTGCAGTAGCTTCAATAGCTGTGGTTCGGTGACAACCGCCGATGGTCGGGAGATCGACTTTGCGTTGGAAATGTCGATGGAGCGCAGTTATTCAGAAACCCGTACCGTTGAAGTGACGCAGCAAGTCAGCTTTACCGACCCTCTGGTGATCAACTTTGAAGGCAATGCTGCAGACTTGTCTGATGAAAAGTTTAACTTTGATCTGGATGCAGATGGTGAAGATGAACTGATCAGTTACTTTACCAACAGCGGAATGCTGGCGCTGGATAAAAATGACGACGGTGTGATCAACGACGGTACAGAGCTGTTTGGTGCGCTGTCAGGTAACGGCTTTGCCGATCTGGCGCAGTATGATGAAGATGGGAACAACTACATCGACGAAGCTGACAGCATCTTCGATGATCTGCAGATCTGGACTAAAACACTCGGTGAGGACAAATTGGAATCCCTGGCAGATCGGGATATAGGTGCCATTTACCTCGGATCCACAGAAACCCCGTTTGATGTGAAAGGTGAAGACAATCAGCAAAATGGTCGGGTCAGGGCCAGTGGCTTCTATCTCACGGAAGCCGGAGATGTGGGAACCGTGCAGCAAGTTGATATGGCGGTCTGACCGTCTGGCGTTACTATCAGGTTGCCCGCACGTGCTGTTATGCGGGTAATCTGATTAACGTGTTACCGCCTGTGATGATGTTCGCCAGTCGAGCCAGTACGCGTACTCCACCCGATGAGAACGGATCAGCGCCTGTTGAAAGGTCGTGCTTGGGGTCGCATTACATTGCACGCCAGTAAACTCTGGCTCGGTCCATCCAGTGCTACCGCCCATATAGTCACGCGTATATCCCCATGTACCGCAGGCAAGAAGGGTATCGTAACGATCTTCCTGTTCGCACACGACACAGGTCTCAAACTGAACGTTGATGTTCTTCCCCTCCACACCGTATGCATCTGACACGTAAGGCGTGTCGTAGATCGCTACAGTAGATGCGCGGGTAGGGCGACCGCTCCAGGGTTTATCCCGATCATCTTCGGGTGTGAGATGCATACCGTAACCGTGTTCCAACGGCGCATTGTCATAGAAAGGATTATCAAACTCATCAGGAACATCGATCTGAACGGCGCTTTCTCCGTCAAACAGCCGCGCGGTGGTACTACGAACCTGTAACAAACGGTATTGGTCACAGCGTGCTGTGTTATCCCCGGTTAGGTGACCGGCTTTATTCGCAAACAGATGGATCTCCAAACCGACACCCGTGGCGTTATCACTCGCGATGTAAGAGGCATTATCACGGCTACTGTGATACCACTCCTTAGAAAACACCAGAATATCGATATTCTCTTGTTGGTAACTGACAGGGCATGCTTTACCGACCAACAGCTCCTCGGCAATAACAGTCGACGGCGAAAGTAACAAGCTAGCTGTGGCGGCGGTGATTAAAGCAGATCGTAAGTTCTGCATAGCGACACCCTAATTCAGCAATAATTCCTGAACACGTTGCTATGAAGTATAGACAGGGCAGTCTATTCAGCCTCACTTCTACTCAGAGGCGTTTTAGAGATCGTTCAAGGGACTGCGGACAGCATTGCCTCCCCGGTTTAATACATGTGTGTAAATTTTTGCTCGGCATACTTCCAGGTGCCTCGGCCTAGATCCGCGCTCAGCTGTCGGCTGACAAGGACGTATTGGCAGAGGAGGCGGTTGTGTCAGCTCAGGTGTTCAAACCGGCGGGTGGTATACGTTGCCCTGAATGCGGCGATAGCCATGTACAGAGACTGGGAGAAGTGCACAGGCATCACTATCCCGTAATCGTTGAATAGCAGTTAAACGCCTCTCAGTCTGGGGTATGAACAAAGATCGGGGAAAGTCCCAAGGGTGCCCTATTGCCAAAAGTCAGGGACGCGCGTAAAAAGGATGTATTAACGAAAGAAAAAGTGAACTGACAGACGTGCTCGAGGCCATTGGGAGGCTGAGAACGGTACGTATCTCATATCAGGGTTCACAGGGATCTCAATAGCTTA
>NZ_JBFGYC010000598.1:0-2365 GCF_041587635.1 Pontibacterium sp.
GAGCTTGCATTGGGCATTTTTGCTCAGTCGACAGGCCTGATCGCGGACTCGTTGGATATGTTTGCAGATGCTGCCGTATACGGTATTTCATATTTTGCTGTAGGTGCTGCTAAGAAAAAACAGGCAGATGCAGCTCGGATCAGCGGTTATTTACAAGTTCTACTTGGTGTCGCTGTGATGGTGGAAGTACTCAGGCGTATCTACTTTGGCAGCGAGCCGGAAAGTACGCTCATTATGGTCGTTGGTGGTATTGCCCTTGCCGCAAACCTAACCTGCTTATCTCTAATCTCTAAACATCGAGATGGAGGTGTACACATGCGAGCTTCTTGGATTTTTTCAACCAACGATGTGATAGCTAATCTCGGAGTAATTATTGCTGGGATCCTTGTCTCTATCACAGGTAATCATATCCCCGACCTCGTTATAGGTAGCATAATATCGCTTATCGTTGTACGCGGTGGGGTCCAAATTCTACAAGAAGCGGAGCAGACCGCCACAAAGTCTAATAGCACCAAGGGGTCTTAAGAGCAGATGGTAACCAGTTCCTGAGGCGCTTCCATTGAAGGAGCTTGGTTTGTGCTGTGGGTTCAATACGAGCAGTCAAATCCATTGGGACAGCTACTCACCTAACTCAACTTCGATACTGCTCTAACAATCCCAACATCTCATCTTTCCTTTCCGGGCGGGCAAAGCTGTATTCAAAGCTATTGCAGGCCAGTTCCAACGCCTGTTCTTTGGTCATATCTAAAGCTCGGTACAGCGCGATAAAGTTTTCAGTCAGGTAGCCACCAAAGTAGGCTGGGTCATCTGAGTTCACGGTGACTTTTACTCCGGCGTCGAGCATTTGCAGGATGTTGTGTTCGCTCATATCGCTGAAGACTTTGAGGCGGGTGTTGGAGAGTGGGCAGACGGTGAGGGCGATCTTCTCCTTTGCCAGTCGCTTGATCAGTTGAGGATCATCGAATGCGCGAACGCCGTGATCGATGCGATCGACCTGCAGAATATCCAACGCATCGATGACGTTTTGTGCGGGGCCTTCTTCACCCGCATGGGCAACAAGCAACAGTCCCATGGATTTAGCTTTGGCGAAAACGCGTTCAAACTTGGCCGGAGGGTGGCCCTGTTCTGAACTGTCCAGTCCGATGCCGATGATCTTGTCCAAGTGTGGCTCTGCTTGTCGCAATGTATCGAAAGCGTGCTCTTCAGACAGGTGGCGCAGGAAACACATGATCAATCCGGAACTCATTCCAAATTGGGTTTTTGCGTCATTTAGTGCACGCGTTATGCCGTTGATTGCCGTAGCAAAGGGAATGCCCCGGTCGGTATGTGTCTGAGGATCAAAAAAGGGTTCAATATGGATCACATGCTGAGCACGGCAGTGTTCGATATACGCCCATGTCAGGTCGTAGAAATCCTGTTCTGTTTGCAGAACATCTGCGCCCTGATAGTAAAGGTCGAGAAACTCCTGAAGATTGCCAAAGTCGTATGCGGCTTTGAGTTGTTCTACTGATGCATAGGGCAGATGAATTCCGTTGCGCTCAGCCAGCTTGAACATCAGCTCCGGCTCGAGGGTGCCTTCGATATGCAGGTGGAGTTCAGCCTTGGGCATCGCGTTAAGGAAATTTTCCATATCTAGGCCTCTGCGTTACTGATAGCTCTTAGTGTAGACGGGCATAGCGGTATAGCGTAACGCCCTGAGGGGCGTTACGCGGGACGAATGACCATTTTTTGTGGAGAATATCGGAGGGTTACAGCTCAACCTGTGATGGTTGCATATCGGGGGAGGTGAACTCTACACGGTTCCGTCCGTTGTGTTTGGCCCTGTACATAGCGGTGTCAGCACGCGCTAAGGCCTCGGAGATTTCCTCTTCACCGTTGGAGGTGGTGATGCCCAGACTGATGGTGATGGGGCAACGGTCATCGAAAAATGCGGCTCGTACCTCGCGCCGGATTTTTTCGCCTAATGCCACCATGTCGTCGAGGTTCGTATTGTTGGCAAACAGCAGGAACTCTTCACCACCCCAGCGGCATATGGTGTCGGATGAACGCATAGCGTGCTGCAGTACTTTCGCCAACTTTTTCAGTGTTTCATCACCTTGCTGATGGCCAAATACGTCGTTGATGCGCTTGAAGTGATCAATGTCGAGATAGGCGATGCCGAGTGGCGTTTTCAATCGCTGGGCAAGGCTCATCTGCAGGACTAGTTGTTTCATCCCTTCGCGGCGATTAACCAGACTGGTCAGCAAATCATAGGAGGCCAGTTTTTGCAGATTAAGCTCCACATGCTTCTGGTCGGTGATGTTGTGAACTAAACCCATGGCGCGGGTGGGTGATCCATTTTCATCCCGTTCACAGATTCTTCCGC
>NZ_JBFGYC010000599.1:0-2361 GCF_041587635.1 Pontibacterium sp.
CACAGCAGCGACAGATCTCCCATGAAACATGCAAAACAATACTTTTAGAAGCTACGATCTATCTACAAAAATTGGAGCTGGCCCATTATAGAATAACCGAATAGAAGCATCTAAACTTTCTAAACGTTCAAGCCCTTGCCTCAAAATAAGAACCAAATACCGAGTAAAAAGATTTAAGTTGTTGTGAAAACACTCCAAGTATCAATATCACATCGCCGAACGCGATAGAAATCTAACAAGACAACCAGCACCTTTCTATAAAGAAGTTTCCACAGACCTCGCTGACAGAGGCAGCACCATCCACCTCAATGTAACTTAACACCAAATCACCATCCGCAGAGACTCTTACTGAACTCATCAACAGAAACGTAACCACAAACTGAAGCTTTACGGCGATAGCGATGGATTATACTGGCAAGCTCACTATGCGAGAATCGAAGTCCGCGATGAATATTACTAGCTACTAACCTACGAGATTCTATATTCAGTTCTGACCACCCAAACAGCCCCGCAGCAGCTAACGTAGTATGAACTCCAGGCTCCCAAGGACCTAACTTCACCGCATTGCTCAACGCCTCGTAAAATACTGCGTCGTACTCTCTTCTATAAGACTTCACCAACGCCAAGCGGGCCCATGTATAAGGCCAATTAGGGCGACGCTTTATGGAACGCTGATACAACTCCACTGACAAGGCCGATATCGGATCAAATTTATTATCGCCCCAATACAACAAAGCCTTATAGAGAAGCACCTGAGCGTGAAGATCCATATATTCTGGATTAGCCGACTCCCAAGAAACTGCTGATGAAGCATTTATAATCGCCGTACCAACCTCACTCTCATTAGGAAGACGCTTTTCTTTTTCCCAAGTTTTTAATGCGTATTCTGCCTTATAGGCCAAAACATCCGCCACACCCATGCGAAAACCGTGATACATCCCCCAAAGGCAAATCACCATAACGAAAAGAACAATAATATTGTGTTTGTTATAGAGGAATTTCATTAAACAACTCAAAACAACAGATCATTTAGACCCACTTACAAATCAAGGGGCAGACCTTGAACACGCAGCACAGCCAAGAAATAAATCACAATCCAGTGATCTTCCTCGGGTTGCCGTATACTAGGTCATTGGCGGCATTTTCCCCTATGATAGCTTGAGCGGCGATGTAGCTCTCTGACAAAACGGGAGGTCGATACTCAATATTATGAGCATCTGTAGCTATTACGGTCGCCCACCCCCGCTGCAAAAACTCCAAGGCCCGCTGCCTTCCCCCCATCCCAAAACGTCCAACCACAGACATTGCGGTTAACTGAAAGAGACAACCCATCTCCACAAAAGGAAAAATCATATCTAGATCTCTAACAATATCCTTATTACGCTCTGGGTGCGCAATCATGGGGAGTATATTTCTATCTAGAAGCCACCTTACCAATTTATCACTACCTGGAGGGATATGACTATGCGGGAATTCCAATAACATTACATTCTTGTCATCCCACCGCCCCAAGAAAGGAACTTTATTTTCCGCTACTAACATCAAGACCTCAGCCGATAAGCGCACCTCTCCGGCCATACTAACAGTTAGAGGAATGAACTCATCTTTCAATGCTTGCTGAAACGCCTCAAATATCGGCTGGATAGTAGAGATGTCATTTTCATAACGGCCTGGATGAATATGTGGCGTAAGCGTCATATGCTCGATACCATCTGCAACTGCAATCCGTGCGAGCTGCAGGGATTCACTCAATGTCCGAGCACCATCATCCAACCCCGGTAATAAGTGACTATGAAGATCTATCATGCAGCTTTCTCATCAGCCCCATAACCATATACATCATAGTAACCGGAATATCCTTCCCCATAATACCTTGCTGCTTTCTTAAGGTTGACTTGGTTCAATACGACTCCCACCATCGGAGCATCCACCTCGTCTAAACGTCTTAACCCTGCTTTTATTTGCGCATCAGGAGCCCCATCGCACTTGACGACATATACCATCGACGCAATGAGGGGAGCCAAAACTAACGCATCACTCACCGCCTGACAAGGAGCTGTATCTATTATAATACGGTCATAGCGCTTCTCTAAAACTTCTAATACCTTTGCAAATCGAGCAGAGGAAAGCAATTCAAGAGGATTTGGCGGAATCAACCCGGAAGGCAAGACATCAATACCTTCATTCTCTAAAGAATGAACACAATCCTCCAATGCAGCCGTACCAGCAACGAGGTCAGACAAACCTGAAGATTTTGAACCAAAACCAAATACTTTGCCTATCGACGGGCGACGCATATCAGCATCTATTAGCAAAACGCGCCCCATTTGACCCAAAGAGTATGCAAGACTGAGGGCCACA
>NZ_JBFGYC010000600.1:0-2343 GCF_041587635.1 Pontibacterium sp.
CCCATTGATCGTGTGCATCGCGTGAAAAGGTACCTGTCTGAATACGTGATTTGCAGTACACTAGCCGCTTTGATTAGCTGCAAGGCGATAGATTCATAGTGTACGCACAACAGATTATCGACGCGGGTCGCTGGATCGATCAGCAAGGCTGGTGTCCGGCGACCGGCGGTAATTTCTCTATCCGGTTGGATTCAGAAACGGCTCTGGTCACGGCTTCGGGTTGTCACAAAGGTCATCTTACGGAACAGGATATGCTGGAGGTCGATCTGTCAGGCCAGCCTAAAGCTGATGTATCTGACCGCAAACCATCCGCTGAAACCCTGCTTCATACCCGTTTATATTCGCTGTCTTCTCATATTGGTGCGGTCTTGCATACGCACTCGGTTGCATCAACGGTATTGTCACGTCTTGAAACCCAGGACTGGCTTGAGCTGAGTGGATATGAGATGCAGAAATCGCTTGCCGGTAATACGACTCACGATGAAATCATCCGATTGGCTGTATTTGATAACACGCAGGATATGCCTGCCTTGGCCGAACAGGTGTCTGAGCGTTGGATGGACAAGCCGCTCAATTGGGGCTTTTTGGTGAGTGGCCACGGTTTATATGCCTGGGGTAGAGATATGCAGGAGGCGCGACGCCACCTGGAAGGTTTAGAGTTTTTATTCGCCTGTGCATTGGAAATGCGCCGGATGGGAGCACGTTAAATGAGCGTTAAAGCGATTCTGACTGATATCGAAGGCACGACAACGGATATCAATTTTGTCCATAAAACCCTGTTTCCCTATGCGGCGAAATACTTGCCAGACTATGTGCGAGAGCATGAGGACGATGATGCGGTTCAGGCGATTCTGGCAGATGCACGTACCGAGTTATCAGATCCTCAGGCTGATCTGGAAACACTGATCAGTGCCTTTTTGAATTGGATCGAGCAGGATAAGAAAGTCACTGCACTTAAAGCGCTGCAGGGCTTGATCTGGGGTGAGGGTTATCAGCAGGGTGACTTTACCGGTCATCTTTATCATGATGCGATGACCTATTTGCAGAGCTGGCATGAGCAGGGGTTGCCACTGTATGTGTTTTCGTCAGGGTCGGTAAAAGCACAAAAGCTGCTATTTGGTTATAGCGATGCGGGTGACATTACGGGCCTGTTCAGCGGTTATTTTGATACGACAACCGGTCATAAGCGCGAGCAGGCTTCGTATGAAACGATTGCGGGCGTGATGGGTCTGGATGCTGCAGAGGTGTTGTTTCTGTCTGATGTGAGCGAAGAGCTGGATGCGGCGCGGGCTGCCGGTATGCAGACGGTATTACTGGCACGTGATGAAGAGCCGGAGATGTGTTCGCACACGATGGTCACCAGTTTTGATGAGATCGAATTATAAAGGAGTTGGACGTGAGCGCGTTGACTGTATATCAGGAAAGTAATCCGCAGGCTGTGTTAAAGCACAGTGACGATTACATGGATATTGCTGAAGCCCTGGCCTTCGTAGGCATCCGTTTTGAGCGCTGGGAAGCGGCACAGGTGATCACCGCTGAAACCCCGGCAGATACCATTCTGGAAGCCTACCGATCACAGATTGATGAACTGAAGGCGACAGAAGGTTATGTCACCGTGGATACCATCAGTCTGGCGGCTGATAATCCAATGAAAGATGCGTTGCGTCAGAAGTTTCTGAGTGAGCATACCCATAGTGAAGATGAGGTCCGCTTCTTTGTGAGAGGCGAGGGTATGTTTTACCTGCATATCGAGGATCAGGTATATCAGGTGCATTGCTGCAAAGATGATCTGATTTCAGTGCCTGCCAATGCCCGCCACTGGTTTGATATGGGGCCAAACCCTGACTTTACCGCTATCCGCTTCTTTAATAATCCGGAGGGTTGGGTGGCAAACTATACCGGTGATGCGATTGCCGATGGATTCCCAAAATTTGATGGCTGATCTCGCCAGTTTGTAATCTGCATCTAAAAAGCCTGACAGCGATCGATAATCGCAACGTCAGGCTTTTTTTGTGTGTGGCTTTATACCGTTATCTTACGTGTATTCTAATTGGCGTCTGTGCGATGCCTTAGTTATTCAGGTGAAGCAGTGCGCCCTGAGCGATCTGTTCCTGATCGAACACGCCGTTATCCAATATCCAGCCGGTAACCAACTTAGCCGGAGTTACATCAAAAGCGGGGTTAAATACCCTGGCATTTTTCGGGCTCCAGAGCACCTCGCCAAAACTTCCGCTGACACCTTGCACCTCTTGTGCACTGCGCTCCTCAATCGGGATGGCTGCACCGTTTGGGCATGCTGGATCGACGGTAGTGTAAGGCGCAACAACGTAGAACGGCACCTGA
>NZ_JBFGYC010000601.1:0-2334 GCF_041587635.1 Pontibacterium sp.
CCAGCATCGCCCGAACCACATAAAGGCTCCATCACTGCATAATCAATGGAGCCTTCTGGACACTCAGCAAACACCGCTCCATCGACGCGAATGAAGTCGTGATCATGGGTCGCCTTAAACATCGCTTGTTCGCACACTTTAAGTATATCGGGCCGATAGCTCTTTAACTCCTCTAGATAACGATCCGCACGCACCATGAACATTCCACTGTTCCAATAGTACTCACCGCTGTCGATGTAGTGCTGAGCCATTTCCTGATCAGGTTTCTCTACGAACGCCTGCACTGACAACGCCACAGCATCACCGCTATGATCTGGCCTAAAACGAATATAGCCGTACCCGGTAGCAGGCTCAGTCGGAACGATCCCAAATGTAACAAACGCCCCTGCCTCTGCGGCTGATGCAGCTTCAGTTACTGCTGACTGAAAGGTATTTGTATCGTTAATAACATGATCGGCAGGCAGCACTAACATCAATGCATCTGACTGACCACATGCGGCTAACTCAAGCGCAGAAAGTGCAATCGCAGGTGCTGTATTCTTACCCACAGGTTCAAGCACTATCTTGGCCTGGAGATTAAGCTGTCGCACATGCTCAGCCACTAAAAAGCGATGATCTTCATTACATACAATATGCGGTATAGAAACACTCAACCCTTTTAAGCGCAGCAATGTCTCTTGCAGCATAGAAACGTCACTGTTTAGCGACAGAAACTGCTTGGGATACATGGTTCTGGAAAGGGGCCACAATCGTGCGCCCGATCCACCGGCCAATACAACAGGGGTGATCATCAACAATCTCTCAAGACAATATTATTTTCACCCGGCGAGTTTACTGCAAAGACCGAGAAGAACTCGACAAGCATACGCTAAAACCCATATCAACCCCCTTGCCGAGGGATTACCAATAAACGACAGAAAGGCAGCTTTTCAAACACGATGGAAAGAGACTGTAACAGGATAAACGTTGCTAACGAGGGGTTAACTTAGTTTGCCGCCCCCTCCAACGAAAGGACATCAAAAACAAACAATATGACAACAGCAATTGACAATTTTTGCGGCCAAACACGAGAAGACATCCAGCAACGTCATTAAAACAACCGCATATTCAACAGAAGCGGTTAATTCCATCTAGCATCCTGTACAGGACATGCACAACAAACAATCAACATCCCGCATCAGACTTAAAAATAGCCTTCCCGCTTCTTCTGCTCCATCGAACCAGCCTGATCATGATCAATCACTCGCCCCTGGCGTTCGGACGTCGTTGTCAGCAACATCTCTTGAATAATATCAGGCAGGGTTACCGCCTCGGATTCAACAGCGCCTGTTAGCGGGTAACACCCCAACGTACGGAAACGTACCATTTTTGTTTCTGGTACTTCTCCCTCGGCTAACGGCATACGATCATCATCCACCATTATCAGCGTACCATCACGCTCAACAACTGGACGAGGTTGCGAAAGATACAAAGGCACGATGTCGATATTTTCTAAATAGATATACTGCCAGATATCCAGCTCAGTCCAGTTAGACAGAGGAAACACTCGTATGCTCTCCCCTTTGTTAACCTGACTGTTATAAATTTCCCAGAGTTCAGGGCGTTGATTTTTTGGATCCCAGCGATGAAACTCATCGCGAAACGAGTACACCCGTTCTTTAGCACGAGATTTCTCTTCATCGCGTCGTGCACCGCCAAATGCCGCATCAAACCCATGCAGATCCAGCGCTTTTTTTAACGCCTGGGTTTTCATAACATCGGTGTGAATAGCGCTGCCATGTACAAACGGGCTGATCCCCATATCGAGACCCTCCTGGTTTTTATACACGATCAACTTCATTCCCAGTTTCTCCGCCATCTGATCACGAAACTGGATCATCTCTTTGAATTTCCAGTTTGTATCAACATGCATTAATGGAAACGGCGGTTTTCCCGGGAAGAATGCTTTTAATGCCAGATGCAGCATAACGGCTGAATCTTTACCAACGGAGTACAGCATCACCGGATTATCAAACTCAGCAGCAACCTCACGGATGATATGGATAGATTCAGCTTCAAGCTGCTTAAGATGAGTTGTATGTTCCCGTGAAATTTCCATTTTGGCCTTACCTTTCAAATTCTTTTGGAAGATTTTGATCAATTTAAATTTGTTCTTCAGGAATTGTTATGGCTTACGATCGCCAACCTGAACAACCTACAGAAAACAGCCTATCGGCTGCGGCAGACTGAAGCCTGCCCTACAAACCCAAATCCACCACAGGTCATGTAGGGTAGTCTCGTCGTCATCGAAGGGATTAGGCTGCCCATACCCACAAAACCATAACTACATATGTA
>NZ_JBFGYC010000602.1:0-2332 GCF_041587635.1 Pontibacterium sp.
ACTCGCCCCGTTTACACCGGACTTCATGCGATCAGCCTCTTCCTGTGCAGTACGCTGTGTTGTGACGTCATTCCACTGCACAACATAACCGAGCCTTACACCTTCAGCGTTGTATAACGGACGCGTTTCATGCTGAAACAGGTACGGCCCCGGTGTGATATAACCTTTCCGAACCTGACCCGGCCCCAGCGCACGCAACATCTGCTTAATAGGCTCAGGATCTTTGTGATAGCGATGAATACTGCCGCCGACAACCTCTGAAGCTCTAAAGCCGGGGATATATTTAGCAATCTCGGATTCTACATTCGTTAAAACCGTTTTTGCCTGCTGATTAATGAAAATAATATTTTCATCAACATCCGCAATCATAATGTTGATTGGAGAATGCTCGAGAATGTCTGACAACACATTTAGATCATCGATGATTCCGGCCATCTTCTGAGTACCTCATCTACGCAGCACGCTATCGTTTGAACTGCGGTGTTATTATTCTTGGCCCATCCATCCCTGAGGATGTAACCCTTCAGGCCCTTCTATTCTTGTCTTCCGCTGAATTAAGCGTTGGCTTCTTTAATCAGTGACAGCTCATCGGAATTGAGTAAGTTGTCGATATCGATCACGATCATTAACTTCTCATCAACTGTCGCTAAGCCTTTTACAAATTCTGAACGCAGCTTGCCACCCAAGTCAGGAGCGGGCTTTAAATCATCAGGTTTAACGTTGTAAACATCGGATACCGCATCAACTACAACACCCATTAAGCGCTCTCGTTCCTCACTGAATACACTCAGCACGATCACGACGGTCATCGGGCCATATTCCAGCGGAGGCAAACCAAAACGCTCCCGAAGATCGATAATCGGGACGATCGCCCCACGCAGGTTCATCACACCTTTGATGTAGTCGGGAGTATTAGGAATAGGCGTGGTTTTACTCCACCCCTTGATCTCCTGTACTCGCAGAATATCGACACCGTACTCTTCCTGCGCGATGATGAAGGTGAGGTATTGATCCTCACCCACAGAAACACCCATACCGAAATTATTTTCTTCTGCGTTCTGCATAGAGCTGCTCATTTACGCTCTCCTGCTTTAATCAAAGCCATTATCCTGCCCCTTAGGTGCCGCTATTACTGGAAAGACGAACAATCGCACCCGCATCAAGAATCAATGACACTGTGCCATCCCCCAATATGGTGGCGCCGGAAATCCCTGTTACCGGCTTAAAATTAGTTTCCAGACTTTTAATAAATGCTTGCTGCTGCCCCAACAGGTCATCGACCTGCAGGCCTATCTTCTTACCATCGCCCTCAACCACTACCAGCAAATCATGCTCTGCTCCCGTGTGATTATGGCGCTTAATACTAAATAACTCGTTCAACTTCACGACTGGAATGTATTCGTCGCGCAGATGGTAAAGCTCCGTCTGACCTGCCACTGTTTTCATATGTTCAGGCTGTATCTGCAAAGATTCAACAATAGAGATAAGCGGCACAATGAAGGTTTCATTCCCCACCGTCACCAACTGGCCATCAAGAATAGCCAACGTCAATGGCAGACGAATCGTGAAGCGGGTACCTTTGCCCTGCTCAGATTCCAGCTCTATATGACCACCCAGATCGCGAATATTTCGGCGCACAACATCCATGCCCACACCGCGTCCGGATAAGTCACTCACCTGCGCGGCTGTCGAGAAACCCGGCTCAAAGATCAATTCAAGTGCCTTATCTTCTGGCACCTGCTCATCAGGGCCGATCAGTTCTTTTTCTCGGGCCTTGGCGATAATAACTTCGCGATCCAAACCTTTACCGTCATCAATCACCTCAATGACGATGTTGCCACCCTGATGATATGCATTCAGCTCGATGGTCCCGGTTTCATCTTTACCCGCTTTTAAACGGTCCTGAGGCATCTCAATGCCATGGTCAAACGAGTTGCGCACCAAATGCACAAGCGGATCACCGATCTTTTCCATGACCGTTTTATCCAGCTCAGTCTGCTCACCTGTTGTCACCAGACGGACTTTTTTATCAAACTTTGTGGCGAGGTCACGGATCATTCGAGGGAAGCGACTAAACGCAAAACTGATCGGTAACATGCGGATACTCATCACCGCATCCTGCAATTCACGCGAGTTGCGTTCTAGCTGAGCCAAACCGTCCCGCAGATGTTCGATCTCCTGCAAACCGGTATCTTCTAGCTTCTCACCTAACTGCGCGAGCATCGCCTGCGTAATGACCAACTCACCGGCCATATTGATTAACGCATCAATCTTCTGCGTACTAACGCGAATGGAACCACCGTTGTCGTTCGCCTTCCGATCTGCTGCCCGG
>NZ_JBFGYC010000603.1:0-2330 GCF_041587635.1 Pontibacterium sp.
CTTCAGCGAGTAGAGAAACGCACGATAATGCCATCAAGATTCAGGTCTTTTTTCAGCCGGGTTTTGAGTGATTCAAGATTCGAGCGCTGAAAGTCCGGACCAACATACACCTTGACCAACGTACCGTTTTTACGGGTGTACACTTTGTGTCCTGCCCCGATCAATTGGGTGCGCAACTCTTTGGCGTTGCCTTCGTCACTGAAGGTTGCCAGCTGTAGCGTCCAAGCCACAGGCACACCCTGCGTATCTAATACAGGTTTGTCTTCATCGACACTAATAACCGGTTTTTTGCGTTCTATCTTTTTCACCAGTTCAGCCGACTTTTCAACCACTGGGCGTGGTTCTTCGGGCACAGCCACCTTAGACGTATCGGGAAGCGTTATCGATTGAGGTTCAATCGTGACTACTTCTGGCAACAAAGGCGCTTCCGGAATCGCCGATTCCAGATGGCGTTCGCGATATCCGTCGCCATTAAAAAACAGTGGAAACAGAATACCGGCTGACAACACGATAACGACCAGACCAATCAACCTGTATTTCAGCTTCTCTTGCATCTTACTCATCCACTCCCAAATGGTTGAGGGCATCACTTACCGTAAAGAATGACCCCGCAACTAACAAACAATTTCCCTGATTTAAATGCACCTTAGCGGCGTCCAGAGCATCTGCAACGGATGGAAAACTGCGACAACTACCCGCAGCGACTTCATCCACTAAATGATCGGCCAGCACCTCTGCTTTTTGGCCTCGAGGCACATGCAAATCCGCCAGATACCAGTATGACACTTGTGGCCGAAGAATCTCGATGACCGACGCAAAATCTTTATCACCCAACATCCCTAGCACCAGATGCACTTGCTCACCTTTCGCCTCAAGACGTTTAGCCAACAATTCTGCAGCCTCTGGATTGTGCGCCACATCCAACCAGCAACAGCCCTGCTCTAACTCAACGCGCTGCATCCTGCCGGTCATCGTAGCGCATGCCAAGCCTTCGCGAATCGCTCCAACACTCACATCCAGTCCTAATACGGCCAATACCTGTAACGCTGTTGCAGCGTTTGGCAAAGGTAGCGTAGGTATTGGCAAGCTCTTTAGCTGCAGACTTTCTCCGACCGGACAAACGCCCTGCCAGTTCCATTTATCTGCATCGCTCTGATATGCGAATTGATTACCCACCTGATACAGCACAGCGCCCGTTTCATCAGCTACGGTAGCAACAGAGGCCGTTGGGTCTGCTTCACCACATATCGCCGGCTGTCCTGCCCGGAAAATACCGCTCTTTTCCCGGCCAATAACTTCACGATCATCGCCGAGCCAATCCACATGATCAATGGCGATACTGGTAACAACAGCCACATCCGTATCGACGATGTTCACGGCATCCAAGCGCCCGCCCAACCCAACTTCAAGCAGGATCACATCAGGCTGCTTACGGTTAAAGATTTCCAGTGCTGCCAATGTGCCATATTCGAAATAGGTCAACGGTGTATCTTTGCGTGCAGCGGTAATGGCACGGAAAGACTGGCACAGCTCTTCATCGGAGATGTTTTGACCGTTAAGACGCACTCGCTCATTGTAGTGTCGAAAATGTGGAGAGGTATAACACCCGACGCTATAACCCGCCTTTCCGAGAATAGTCTCCAAATAGGTGACTGTAGACCCTTTGCCGTTTGTTCCCGCAATCGTAATGACTTTAGATTTAGGCGTGCGAACACCCAGCTCATCAGCTACACGACTCACCCGCTCCAAGCCAAGCTCGATCTCCGCCGGATGGCATGCCTCAATCCACGACAACCACTCGTCTAATGAAAAGCGATCAGTTAGTTGCGTCATAAACACCTACTACAAAAAACAGAAAAGCCGGCAGCGTGGAAATCACTGCCGGCTATTTTTAACTTGGGTTGCGATCAAACAGGTCCGTTATCAGGCGTCTGGCTGACGTGTCAGCTTACGCAGGATTGAATCCAGACGTTCACGCATTTCGTGACGATGGATGATCATATCAACCTGGCCGTGCTCCAGCAAAAATTCACTACGCTGGAAGCCTTCAGGCAGTTTCTCACGTACTGTCTGCTCAATAACACGCGGACCGGCAAAACCGACCAGCGCTTTTGGCTCACCGATATTCAAATCACCCAGCATCGCCAGACTCGCAGATACACCACCGTAAACCGGATCAGTCAGTACAGAGATATACGGAATGCTTTTTGACTTCAAACGTTCCAATACCGCACTGGTTTTAGCCATCTGCATCAGAGAGAACAGCGCCTCTTGCATACGCGCACCGCCAGAAGCAGCGAAGCAGATTAGAGGGATGCCTTCAGCCAGAC
>NZ_JBFGYC010000604.1:0-2327 GCF_041587635.1 Pontibacterium sp.
CCACTAAGCTGGCTATCGATTACATCCACCCAAACCCATCACAACTGGCCTGCACCTTATATTGGGTATCACGCTACTCAACCCAACCTACACACCGATCGCGATAAATCCCCGTAGGTTGGGACGAGCGCAGCGATTCCCAACAGACCCATCCGATAGCGACATAGTGCGCCTTCCATCACTCAGCTGGCTATCAATTACACCGACCAAACCCCATCACGATACACTTTAAAAAATCACTTATAGACTAATGAATCATATACTTGAGTACCTACACCGTAAGAACATGGTCATTAAACTATAAGAATAAAAAGCATGTGAAACGCTCTATCCGTAGAGCAACTCACCACGGGATATATGCAGTCAATTGATATCGCGATCTGGGCCTACTGCGCCGAGAAACTGGAAATTCTATGGGGTAACCTGGCTGCTCGTCGCTTCTGGAACCTCGACGACCAAACCTGTTTCAGCCACCTTTCTCCCCAAAGATTAAACCACCTCCAGCAGGCGTTAGACCTCAATCAGCCTTTTAATTTATCTACAACCAACCGCGTATCCCATCGCTTTCAAGCCGAAAAGGTATCTGATTCAACGTATCTCATAACAGAAATTCCCCGCGATACAACGGACTATAAAGAGCATGAAACGCCCACGGTGTTTGACCAAAATAACCTGATCTCTTCTTACGATCAACGCGGTTATCTATTCGAGCGCTCCAACCTTGCTCAACTGATTTTTAATACGAGCGAATCACGCATCACGGATCGCTTCGTTGATGTTGAAGAGGCTCATTCAGCGTTAAAACAAGTCGAACTGACGGACTATAGCGAAGGTATTTATCACGTTCATACGGTTCAGGGAAAGCGTTGGCATCTTATCCAGATAACCAAGTTTTACATCTCCTCAACGCACTGGCTGTATCAGATGCGAGAGGTCGATATCGACCCCCTTGCACGTACAAACGAAAGCTATAGAGACACTTTACTCGAGCAGCAAGTCCTCTTCGAACACGCAGGCACAGGGGTCTGCTTTACCAAAGACTTTCCTGACAGCCCCCGCCAAATCGTCCGTTGTAACAGCACTTTCGCGGAAATTTACGGCTATCAAGTCGCTGAACTGATTGGTCAGAGCAGCGCCATGCTGTATCCCGACACCCAAGAATATTACGCCATCGGTAACTCGGCTTATCCTCAGCTAAAAGAGGGAACATTGTTCCAACGCCGGCTGAGGATGAAGCGTAAAAACGGTTCTCTGTTCTGGTCTCAGATCCGGGGAAAAATGATATCCCCTGAAAATCCAGACCTTGGCTACATCTGGATCGTCGAAGATATCAATGACTACGTACACGCCAACCATACCCTTAAAACCTTACTGCACGAACATCAGCTGATTCTGGATCATGCGATGGTTGGCATCGTGTTCCTCAAAAACCGAAAAGTCACCCACTGCAATCGCCGCTTTGAAGAGATTTTTGGTTACAACGAAGGCGAGCTGAAAGGCAGCTGCTCCAGACAGTGGTATCTATCCGAATCAGACTGGCTGAAAGCGGGTGCTGCCTGTTACCAACCACTCTCGGAAGGCAACGTATTCAGAGGCGAAATGTTATTGTCCCGCAAAGATGGCTCTCCACTTTGGTGTGATGTGCGCAGTAAAGCCATCAATCCGGCCGATCTGGATCAGGGCTCAATCTGGATCACCATGGATATCACCGAACGCAAGGAAGCGGATGCTGCGTTAGCCAAAGCACATGAAGAACTTGAACAACGGGTAGAAGAACGCACAGAAGCACTCGCCGCCGTTGTGGAAAACCTGCACCTTGAGATAAGCGAACGAAGGATCGCCGAGGAAAGGGTTAAACATATGGCACTGCACGACTCACTAACTGGATTGCCCAACCGAGCTTTGCTGGAAGAACGCCTGGAACAGGCTGTGAAAAATGCCTCGCTGAAGGACAGTCAGCTTGCTGTTCTGTTTATCGATCTCGATCGGTTTAAACACATTAATGACTCACTGGGTCACCATGAGGGCGATCAGCTCCTGATTCAGGTCGCCAATAAGTTACATGAGGTGATTAAACACTCCGACACCGTGGCACGTTTAGGTGGCGATGAGTTCGTGATCATATTGGACAACATCCAGAACCTAAGCGATATAAATCACATCATCGATAGAATACATACCGAGTTTCAGCAGGAAATTCAGCTTGCGCTACAGGACGTATATATAACGCCAAGCATTGGCATCGCGCTTTACCCCAACGACGGTGATAGCGCGATCGAGCTGATGAAAAATGCCGATGCCGCCATGTACCATGCAAAAGACAACGG
>NZ_JBFGYC010000605.1:0-2307 GCF_041587635.1 Pontibacterium sp.
CCAATGCTCTTTGGTATCCGGCGGCAGTTCCGAGCGTTCAATAAGCCCGATACGCAGATCCTCAAAACCGCTCAGATTACCGCCGATAGCGGCTTCCATAGCGAAGCCAATATGAAGATGATTTATCGCCTGGGTATCGACGGATATATAGCCGATAACCAGTTCCGAAAACGCGATCCACGCTTTATCGACTCGACAACGTATAAGGAACAACAGGCAAAACGTCGGAAAGAGCGGGGCAATCGCATAAGCCGTTTTATCCCCGCCGACTTCGATTACGATCCGGTGACTGAAACGTGTCGTTGCCCGGCGGGGAATGCAATGTGGATGAATCTAAAAGGGAAGATTGAGGGGCGTGATGTGATCCGCTTTCAGGGCTACCGAAAACAGTGCCGCATCTGTCCGCTGAAAGGAAAATGTCTGAGGAAACCGAATCAGCAGGAAGGGCGGCAGGTAAGCTTTTACCCCAAGAAGAGCCAACCTGAAGTCAGCTTCATGGACCGAATGAAAGAGAAGATCGACAGTCCGATGGGTCGACATGTTTATAGTAAACGGTTGGGCACAGTCGAACCGGTGTTCGGTAATTTAGAAACGAATAAAGGCCTGAAGCGCTTCTCGCTCAGAGGCAAAAACAAGGTTAATGCCCAGTGGTTGATGTACTGCATGGTGCACAATATCGAGAAGATCGCGACCCAAGGGAAAATAAGGCATTAGGTGGCCTTATATGGCTGGGATAGTGGCCATTATTGGGATGAAAAGATAAATACAGCGTGTTTGAGCTGGGGAGTAAATAACCAACCGCTCCGGGCAAAGCGCTACAGCTAAAACAAACAGGATAGGGCTGTGGTAGATGGATGTTATTACGTTTAAATGTCTAATCCGACAGCCTCGTTGCTTGTAGCTGAGCTGAAACCCGGTCTGCTGTTCCAACTGGGACAGTTGATTTATCAACAATAATGCGAGGTTCGTTCATGTATGTAGCGATAGTCTTGGCTACAGCCAAAACGTATTTGAGATCGGCTGAACCATCTTCATCGGGTGGTGTGCCTACGGCAATAAACTGTACTTTCCCGTGTTCTACCCCTTCTTGCGCGTCCGTGGTGAAGTGTAGGCGACCTGCAGCATAGTTTTTCTCAACCAGCGGTGTCAGGCCAGGCTCATAAATTGGAATTATTCCCTGTTTCAGATTGCTAATCTTGGCTTCATCAACGTCAACGCAGACTACTTCATGACCCAACTCCGCAAAGATGGTGGCCTGCACTAAGCCAACGTATCCAATACCAAAAACTGTAACTTTCATTCTATTTCCTTAACAACGACAAAGGTGTGAAGGCCATGCCTCTACAGACGCGAAACCATAATTAAATTCGACAGAGGATCAAAACTATATCTGTGCCCGTCTCAACGTATTTGCATATATTCTACGGTTGTAGTCCCGTCTGCAAGTGAGAAAAGCCAAGATATTGATCTAGCGTATCACTTCAAATTACCAGCTGCATGTTTAAATTCTATGTCATGTTATACAGGGCGGAGTTAAATAATCGAATGAAAATTCATTAAATTAACTTCCTGCATTAATTTGTAGTGATGTTGTTTCTTTATATTAGTGATGCAGGAGCAATAGTTAACGAAGTATCGCGATTGATATGGGTCGGAGGAACAAAACTATATAAAGCAGAACTAGGCGATGGTGTTATATGTAGATGGAATTATTTCTGAATGTTATAGCGGGCTAATTGATGATTAGAACGTATGGGGAGGGTTCTCAGGTATTGGGCGCGCGAATATGCCTACTCTTCTAGCGTGTGAATTAAGGGCTTGATGGGTGGAGAGGAATATATTGTGTAGAAGTGGTGGGCCCAGCAGGACTTGAACCTGCGACCAACGGATTATGAGTCCGCTGCTCTAACCAACTGAGCTATAGGCCCGAAATGCGACGCCAATGATACCCTGATAGATATCATTGGCGCAATACGCTGAATTAAAAGGAAAATTATTCGTCGAGGAAGCTGCGAAGGTGCTCGGAACGGCTTGGGTGACGTAGCTTACGAAGTGCTTTTGCTTCGATCTGACGAATACGCTCACGGGTAACGTCAAACTGCTTACCAACCTCTTCCAGAGTATGGTCAGTGTTCATATCGATACCAAAGCGCATGCGCAGTACTTTAGATTCGCGAGCCGTCAGTCCAGAGAGTACTTCCTTGGTTGCTTCGCGTAAGCCTTCTCCTGTCGCAGAGTCGACAGGAGAGTCAATGGTGACATCTTCTATGAAATCACCCAGGCTGGAGTCTTCATCGTCACCAATAG
>NZ_JBFGYC010000606.1:0-2306 GCF_041587635.1 Pontibacterium sp.
CCCCGTATAACAAGGCCCCGCCCACCTTGATCAAATATTACCCACTTAAAAACCTAATCAAATCATGAGGTTTAGCTTCACAGGCATAGACCGATTCATGATTTGCTTAAATAGCAGGCACAAAAAAACCTGTATGAATCACTCCATACAGGTTTTTAATGTATGGCCGGTTATTTAACCGACCGCATCGATCTTAGTGGTGGTGACCACCCGCGCCGTGCGCGTGACCGTGCTCCACTTCTTCTTCAGATGCTTCACGTACTTCAACAACTTCAACACTGAAGTTCAGGATCTGACCCGCCATTGGGTGGTTGCCGTCCAGCGTGATGCCATCTTCTTCAACTTTGATGACAGTCACTGGCTGCTCGCCCCATGGCGCCTGAGCCATAAACTGCATACCTACTTCAACAGAATCTACGCCCTGGAAGTTTTCCTGTGGCACTTTCTGGATCATCTCTTCGTGTACTTCGCCGTAACCTTCAGAAGGCTCTACACGTACATCCAACTTATCGCCAACCTGCTTGCCCAGCAGCGCATTTTCCAGACCTGGAATGATATTCTGAGCGCCGCACAGAAACGCCAGAGGCTCCTGTCCTTCAGATGAATCCAGAACCTCACCACCGTCGTTTTTCAGGGTGTAGTTGATCTGGACAACTGTTTTATCAGCGATCTGCATTGAGAAATTCTCCATAGAGAAAGGAAACGCACAAAGTTGCTCAAACCGCAGCCCGTAAGCTGTGTGCAGGCCAAAGCACCTTTGAACCTTCCAAAAAATTAGTTAGGAAGTGCCATCATAACCAAAGCGTTATGGGGTCTGCCAGCGTAAACCGGACGAAAATCAGGTCAAAGCGAAAATACTGCCTCAGACACGCACAAACTCAGCGTTCTGAGCGTTCCAACACCAGATATTCTCTGGATTTAGATGCACTCCGCCCACCCAACGATCAATTTGCCGTTGAGCCAGCCAGTTCGCATCTCCCGCCAATACCTCAGCCCCCAGATCAGTGATTAACAACTGCTGCTGTAAAAATGCCTCATCCGCCCCAAACATCCCCGGCAATTTGAACTCGGAGCCATCCGCCAGAGCAATCAAAGGCCGGTCGCTCTCAACCATCCGCTTAATCACCAACCAGAAGCTGGAATCACCCATAAATTGTGGATTCTCCAGCTGCTGAGCGTCCCTGAAGACGTTACCCGGTGCAGATTCACCACCTGAAAGAATCGAGAGTATTTGTCGCTCTGTGCGGTTAATACCGTTTAAATCCGGATATTCCTCCGCCAGACGCTGAAGACCACTTTTCAAATATGGCAGGCAACTCAAATCCTGTGTTAACACCGCAGCCAACATACGTGGATTTGATGCCGTCAACGCGTACCAGGCTTCTTCCGCAATCTGCAACTGCTCGGTACTGACCACCTGACGCTGATTCAGGCATTCCGGCAAATCATGCTCTTCGGTTGCCAACCCCAAAAGGAACGGCACCAATACCAGCTCCGGTGGCTGACAATGACGGCCCGCCTCACTGTTATACCAACTGAGCAGCTGAATCAGGTGCAACTGATCGTAAAGCTCGGGTGAGTTCCAGATCACCACACCCCCTTCACGAGCACTCGACAGGAACACCGCATCGCGCGACTGAAAGTGCGTCAGTGCTTCAAACTCACTTGCCCAACCACAGTGATGGATAAAGTTTGCCCGCACCTGCGACATCTCATCCAGTGTTAATCCTGCTGGGACCGGCCCATCATGAAGAACATCGGCCCAGGACAGAAAGCGTCCGCTGATACCTGCATTCTGAAGTACTTGATTAGCGTTATCGCCATTGGTGATATGAAGCATGATTGAAACATCCTTAAAAAGTCGCAGGCCTATTATTGTAGCGATATTCGTTTACGGAATTGGAGTTAAAAATTGATTTTCAACATAGCACTCCAGCCATCGCCTCCAAACAATCAACATGACCTAAGCCACATTAATAGACTCATGATTTCAACATGATGCTTAAAAAACACAAAATTCCGCAACGCACAATACAATTGGGGAATATCCCACGCCTCCGAACACTTTATAATTTCTGTGTAGTCGGCTTCGGCTGTCTATTTCTCAATGATTTCATCGTTGTTTTTATGCCGTGGCGCACCATTCTGGTGCCCGTGGCTTTTTTATATAACTTTCCGATGAAATTCCCAAGGCAAGACTGGATAAACAAGCAGGCACTAGGCATCATTTCAAAACTTATCTAAAGTAAGTTAGCGAATTGGCTTAAGACGTGGAGTAATGCCAATGACATATGTCTGGCCCAGCA
>NZ_JBFGYC010000607.1:0-2301 GCF_041587635.1 Pontibacterium sp.
GGAGAAGCCCGCCCCGAGTGGCCTATACGCGAGCTTAGTCCAGCATTTCGATACTGAAGCGACCTGCATCATGATCAAGATTATGCACGGCACAGCGAGACTCAAATCCTGCCTGCTCTTCCATCATCTCTTGCTGACCGAACTCGTTGTTTTCAAGAAACTGAATCTGATTGACGCCGGCATAGTAAAAAGCCATAACGGTCGCCGCGGTCTGGTCACCGGCCTCTACTTTGTCTTTCCAGATATGCTTTTTGTTCTGAATTTTCAGAACCTGACGTTTAAGCTTCCAGGCATAACGAATTTCGTCAAAAAACGGCTTCTTCACTACCAAAGCGTAGATACCACCGGTGATCAGCAATCCAATAATGACCCCTGTCAGATTGACCGCCATATTTGAGCCTTCCGGGTTCCCTGCCCACGCGCGCATCATTGCAGAGATAGATAAACCCAGTACCAAAAAGATGGAACAGAAAATAATCGCAACCTTGCGCTGTTTCTTTCGATAAACGGCCTTATCGATCTGCCTTAGTTTCATGGTGGCTCCGCTACCTATAATTGATGAAGGCGTGTAGACTACCGCATTTTTCAGCTATAGCCAGACCGATGTACTCAATAAAAGAGATCTTTTACAGCCTCCAGGGCGAAGGCGCACACAGCGGCCGTCCTGCTATCTTCTGTCGCTTCACCGGCTGCAACCTCTGGTCCGGCCGAGAGCAGGACCGAGACACGGCTGTCTGCGATTTCTGTGATACGGATTTTATCGGCACTGACGGCAACAACGGCGGGAAATTTGCAGATGCAGATGCACTGGTGAATTTTCTGCTAAGCCTTTGGCCTGCTGACCAGCAACACCGTTATGTCATCTTTACCGGCGGTGAACCCGCGTTACAGCTGGATGACGCATTAATTGAAGCGTGCCATGGGGCAAACTTTGAAGTGGCCATTGAGACCAATGGCACGAAACCACTGCCCTCAGGTATCGATTGGATCTGCGTCAGCCCTAAAGCCGACGCAGAGCTCGTGATCACTCAGGGTAACGAGCTCAAACTGGTCTACCCACAACCACTGGCCCAGCCTGAACGCTTTGCAGATCTTGCCTTTGAGCACTTCTATCTTCAACCGATGGACGGCCCGTTGCGCCAGATGTACACCAAAGACACGGTTGAATACTGTCTTGCTCATCCCCTATGGAAGCTCAGCCTCCAAACTCATAAGGTTTTGGGGATCGAGTAACACCACTCTGTATTTAGATTTAAGCCGTCACTATACGGGCACGTAAGTTCCGATAAAAAATCAGTATGAAGGCTGGAACGTTCATCAATACACCATAGGTGAGCGCGCTGGCCGACATCTCTGCGTTTTGTAGTACCGCTCCGGTCACCAACAACGCTGTGCCTGCATTCTGTACACCCACCTCAATACCGAGTGTAAGCGCCTGCTGACTCTGCACACCCAGCTGCTTTGCAATGCCATATCCCAGCCCAAAGGCCAGCGAGATCAACAGGAAAACCGCCGGTCCCAGCACACCGATTAAGTCGGGAAGCTGATTCCAATTCGCTTTTACAATGCCTACCACCACCATCAGCAAAAACACCATCGATAGGGTTTTGACCCCGGTTTGCAGCCGCAAGCAAAATGCTGGGAAGCGGTGATGTAAAAAGACACCGATGACCACTGGAATGATGGTCATCACCACCAGCTTGATCATTGTGGTTAACACGGGAAAGCCGGAGAACTCCACTTCCCCCATCCAGTATTGCAAGCTCAACAGAGTCAGGAATGGCAGAGTAAACGGCGCAATCATACTGACAATCGCCGTCATACTGACCGATAACGCGGTATCACCCCGCGCCAGATAGGTGATCATATTGGATGTCGCGCCACCCGGTGCGAATGTGAGAATCATCAGACCTACCGCCAACGCAGGAGGTAATTCAAGCACGCTGACAACAGTAAATCCAAGCACGGGTAACAACAGCAACTGCATTGTTATCCCGAGACATGTGATCCCCGGTCGCTTAAATACCTGTCGGAAATCAGAGATCGATAATGACAACCCAACTCCGAGCATAATGGTAAAAAGTGCAGCAGGCAGAACCACCTGAGTCATCAAACTGCTTTCCATGTTTACACCTTTCCTGTGTTACAAAATGTCGATCTGGCCTGTAGAAAACCGGCGCAATCACCCGCCATAACAGGGCTGCCGAAGTATGCCCACATATACTGTGGATAACTCTGTGGGTTTAGACTCGAAAACGTCATCAAAGCCACGTAAATCCTTAACACCCAGCATATTGATCA
>NZ_JBFGYC010000608.1:0-2295 GCF_041587635.1 Pontibacterium sp.
GGGTAGTCTTCCAGACTACCGGTCGGATGAATCCGACCCTACAGTTGATAAAAATACCAACGCAGATGCGTCCCGCAGGTTCAGACAAGCACACTATCCCCAATACCCAGACACAAAAAAAGCGCCGGATTCTATGCGAATCGGGCGCTTTTCTATCCGAGCGGTTTGGCTTAGTCGACCAGGCCGTACTGCTCACGCAGGATCTCAACGATCTCTGCTTTTGGATTCTCAGACAGAGTCAGTTTCTCGCCTGTGATCTTCTCAGCGATACCCACATAAGTATCAGATACTTTCTGGATCAGTGCCGCAGGCAGCTCGTTGTCACGTGCCAGAGCGTAACGCTCTTCCATACGATCTTTGTTAACCAGAATGTCTGAATCAGGGAAGTGGCTCAGCAGCTCCTGACGGAAGACCTCTTTGGAGTTCTCGATCACTTTACCTTCACGGTAAGAGGCGCCATCCCAAATACGGGAAGAGTCAGGCGTACCTACTTCATCCATGTAGATCAGGTTTTCGTTACCGTCTGCGTCGGTTACGTAACCAAATTCGAACTTGGTATCAACGAAGACCTGATCGATCTTCTCCAGCTCAGCGCTGATCACATCAAAGCCTTCTTTCAGCAGCTTTTCGTACAGATCGATATCTGCTTCGCTGCGGAACTGGAACGCTTCAAAGTTGTTCACGATGTCGTTACGTGTGATGTTCACGTCGTCGACTTCAGGTACACCCGGGATATCTTTCAGGATACCTTTGGTGGACGGGGTGATCAGCAGCTCAGGCAGCTTCTGATCTTTGTTCAGGTCGTCTGCGATTTCGATACCACAGAACTCACGCTCGCCTTTAGCGTATGAACGCCACATGGAACCGGTGATGTACTGACGGCAGATCGCTTCGATCATGACCGGCTTCGCTTTCTGTACAACCCAAACTAATGGGTGTGGGATGTCCAGGATGTGGCTATCAGCCAGTCCCTGTTCACGGAACAGTTTGAACCAGTGGTTGGAGATCGCGTTCAGTGCAGCGCCTTTACCCGGTACGCCCTGCATGCCACCTTCACCGGTCCAGATGCATTCGAATGCAGAGATACGGTCACTGATGACCATCACGGCCAGCTCTGCATCTTCGTGAACGTTGTAGCCTTTCTCTTTGATCAGGCGACGGCTGTCTTCTTTCGTCAGCCAGTAAACGGAACGGACTTTACCACTGTGTACCGGTGCATCGGTACGGATTGGCAGATCGTTATTTACTGCCAGTACTTTATCAGCAAGACTCATTGCAAAACTGTCCTGTTATCTCTAGATCAGAAAGGCCACCCATCAAATGGAAAGCCCGGAAATTCGAAACGCGCGATTCTACCAGATTGAAAATTGAGAGACACGTTTTTTAGATGCAGTTTGCGACTGAAGAGTGGTGTTCTGAATTTAATTCAAGGAGATCGACACATGCTGCATCACAGCGACATGTGCCGATTTTAGGGTAAAAGGCATTATTTGGCAGAGGTCACAATGTCCGCTTTAGTTGTTGCAACAATGGCTATCAGCTCCTGCTGCTCTTTTTCCGGGACATCAAATTTCGCCAGCGTGACTTTAAAATCCGCCACCATCGCATCCCATTCCTGCGATGTGATGTTGAGATGAACATGGGAATCCTTCATGGAACGGCCGGTATACTTCTCAGGCCCGCCGGTTACTTCACTTACCATCATGGTGACATGAAACTTAAGACCCGCCTTGGGGACACGATCTCTGGAGGATTTAATCGCCGGATTGGCATTCAGTACATCATTCACCAGAAGACGTTCAATAAAGTCATCCACCACCGAGGCTATCGCGTAGGCGCCACCTAACCGGTTATAGAGCGATGGTTCTGACTTTTGATCACCCGCATGTATGAACGGAGCGATCAAAATCAGCAACACCGCCATCACCACCGAGGTACCCACGTGTCGTATAGATTGCATAACATCTGTCCTCTTCGTCTTGACCTCTACAGCCTGGTCAGTTGATATGCAGAAGGTTGAGCTCACTCCAATAAGGGACCGGCATCTGGCGACACTGGAGCACAGCTATTCACCTATCAAAGTATAGCTGCGTGACACGCTGTCTAGTGTCGCGTTCACGTTGCACCAAGGCCGTGCGAAACCCGCTCTAGTGGTCTGAAGTACGAACGATCTCTTCCAGACCAATCCCCGGACAGATGTGGTCGTTAATGTAATCGATCAGATTGGTGGCGACATGCCTGATCCGCTTATCGATCATCTCATCGGTGCATTGCCCTTGCTCATCAAACACACCC
>NZ_JBFGYC010000609.1:0-2293 GCF_041587635.1 Pontibacterium sp.
CCTCAGCCGACAGCGACCATATTCTGCAACGCGAGCGCCCATTTTATAAAAGCCGCTGGTTTCCCGAAGCCCGCCTGAACTTTGCCGAAAACCTACTCCGCTATCGAGACGAACACACGGCCATCGTCAGTTGGAACGAAGAAGGGAAACACAGTTCACTGACCTATGCAGAGCTCTTCACTCAGGTTGCAGTCCTGGCTCATGCCTTAAAAACGTATGGCATCGTGCCTGGAGATCGAATTGCAGGCTATATGCCGAATATAGCGGAAACAGTCGTCGTGATGCTCGCAGCCACCTCTTTAGGGGCCGTCTGGAGTGCCTGCTCACCAGACTTTGGCATTCAGGGCACACTTGACCGCTTTGGCCAAATCCAGCCACGGCTGATCTTTACCACCGATGGCTCTTACTACAATGGCCGGCAAACCGACTGCCTCCACACAATCAATAGCGTGGCTCAAAACATCGATTCTGTAGAAAAGATCATCGTCATACCTTATCTCCACAAGAAACCGGATATAAAACACATTCACAAGGCCGTACTGTTCAGCGATTTCGCCCCCGATCAGCAACCCGCGACGATCGACTTTTTACAACAACGCTTTAACGATCCGCTCTACATCCTCTACTCATCCGGCACCACCGGTGTACCTAAATGTATCGTACACAGTGTGGGAGGCACGCTAATTCAGCATATAAAAGAACACCGTTTACACCTCAATCTGAACCGTGAAGACACCTTCTTCTACTACACCACATGCGGCTGGATGATGTGGAATTGGCTAGTCAGCGGATTGGCCAGCGGCGCTAAACTGGTTTTGTATGACGGTGCACCCTTTGCGCCTGACGTAGAGGTGCTTTGGAAACTCGCCGATAGCGAAGAGATTAGCGTGATGGGCGTCAGCGCCAAGTATCTGTCTGCAATGGAGAAAACAGGACTGTCTCCAATGAATGATTATGCACTCACACGTTTACGGGTACTGCTCTCCACCGGCTCACCCCTTTCCCACGAAAGCTTTGAATATGTCTACCAACACATCAAAACCAACCTGATGCTGGCATCTATCTCCGGTGGTACGGACATCATCTCCTGCTTTGCCCTTGGCTGCCCTATTCGTCCGGTGTATCCCGGTGAAATACAGTGCCGGGGATTGGGTATGGAAGTGGCGGTGTTCAACGATCACGGACAATCGGTCACCGGTCAGAAAGGTGAGCTGGTCTGCACAGCGCCCTTCCCGTCCATGCCGATTGGTTTTTGGGATGACCCGGAACAATCCCGCTACCATGAAACCTATTTTTCCCGCTTCACCAATGTATGGGCACACGGCGATTATGCAGAGATCACCGATCATGATGGCCTGATTATCTACGGCCGCTCCGATGCTGTACTGAATCCCGGTGGCGTACGCATAGGCACAGCCGAGATCTATCGCCAGGTAGAACAGCTAGAAGAGGTCATGGAGAGCATCTGTATCGGCCAACCCTGGAACGGAGACGTACGGGTGATTCTGTTTGTTCGCTTACAGGCGGATATGACGCTGGATAGCGCGCTCGTCGAAAAGATTAAGGGTATGATTCTGAGACATACCAGCCCGCATCATGTCCCCGACAAAGTGATTCAGGTCGCGGATATACCTCACACCTTAAGCGGAAAAATTGTCGAGCTCGCCGTTAAGCAGGTTGTCATGAATGAAGCTGTCGCCAACACCGATGCACTGGCTAACCCGGAAGCCTTAGAGCTATACCGAAATTTACCTG
Source organism: Pontibacterium sp. (assembly GCF_041587635.1). Classification (NCBI taxonomy): domain Bacteria; kingdom Pseudomonadati; phylum Pseudomonadota; class Gammaproteobacteria; order Oceanospirillales; family Oceanospirillaceae; genus Pontibacterium; species Pontibacterium sp. The sequence continues at coordinate 1,756 of NZ_JBFGYC010000609.1, forward strand.
CTCTGCAGTAAAACCACCAGCGACCGAAACACCAAAACGAAAAACCCCAGCGAGAGCTAACTCTGGCTGGGGTTTTATCGCCTTATACACCATGTCATGAAACTAAAAAGTTACGCGCGATACCTTAACTACACTTCAAGCGACGCAACCTGTATGTGATATGGTTTTATCAAACCAGAACTGCATCCTCATCCATGTCGTCTGCATCAACACCAGCATCAGAGTCCATCTCTTCAGGTTTCTGAGTACCTTTTTTGTTGACGTGTTTCTGGTGAATCTTATCCAGCTGACGATCAATTTTATCTTCCAGCCCGTCTAATGCCGCATACAAGTTAGCCGCTTCAGATTTGGCAAATACATCTTTACCTGCAACGTGGACTGTTGCTTCTACCACGGCAGAACGCTCATCAGACTTTTCAATAGTCACCTGGGCGCTGGTAATCGCTTCATAGCGTTCTGCACTACTTTCCAACCATGCGTTGATACGATCACGCAGGGAATCAGATACTTTGCTGTCATTTCGGTTAGTGATGTTAAC
>NZ_JBFGYC010000610.1:0-2285 GCF_041587635.1 Pontibacterium sp.
ACGCGCGGCACCTCGCAACACCTCTAACTGGCCGGTCAGGTAAGCTCCCAATAGAAATGAAAACAACGCCACCAGCCCCATCTCTATAGCGGCCAAAGCGGCACTCCATTTCTGTGCCTCTTCAATCTTCGCATTCAGGCTGCTGATATCGAGCCCCATCTGTACCTGACCGTAATTCTCCCCGCCCTCAACAACCTCTGCACGGGTATCAAATATGCCATCGTTTACCGACGGTACATCCAGGTCCATATGAAATGGACGGGCCAGTACGTCAGGATCTCCCGCTTGCGCGAACAGCTCACCATCCGGACCGAGTACACGGGCGTATACCAGATCGGGATTACGCATAACCTCAGTAACAAAAGCATCGAGTGATGCCAGGTCATAGGAGAGTACCGCGTCTTTACTCGTTGTAGCGAACAATGTTGCTGTAGTGGAAGCACGCTTAACCATTCCGTCGTAGTTCGTACTACGCAGATAATCCAACGTCATAGACACCAGCAGGATCAACAGGATCGCCTCAATAGTGGCGATACCCAAAATAGTTTTAAGCCGCAGTGACACCGAGTACTCCTCTAGAGATGATCCCTTTATTGCGCAAGCAAACTATCCAACAAGCGAATATTCAATCCTCTCACATCATCCCAATCGCCGTTTTCCGCCAACTCCAAGCCTTTAAAATTGATTGTTTTCAGTAGCCTTTGGCCATCTGGATCCGTATTCATCTCCAGTAAGGCTTGCTTCAGTTTAGCGACGGTTTCAGATTTAACACGCGGGTGCACCGCGATAGCATGTGGGGTATATGTTGGCGTGCTCCAAAGTACACGCAATTGCTCACGCACTTCCGGCGTCGTATTGTTAAACGTACGCATAACACCACCACCGGCAACAAAGAAACCTTTAGAAACACTCAGATAGACCGAGTCATGGGAAGACACATACTTAGGTTCAATCGTCATCCCCTCCTGCTCCATTTTGGCGCGTGGCAATACACTGGCAGCAAACGCAGCAGGCGATGGAAAGGCCAGCTTTTGCTGATCCAATTCGGCCAATGTTTTCAGGGCACTGTCTTTACGGACAACGACAATTCCCTTAATGCGCTTATCTTTCTGGCGAGCAATTGCGTCATAACCTGGTTTCTGACTGAACACCGTATAGTGATACGGGTTCATATAAGCCACATCATATTCACCCGCACGCATCCTTTTTTCGAATGTTGGGATATTCTGGGCGGTCGCAAATCGAATGGTTGTGCCTGTTTTTTCACTCAGATGTTTGAAAATCGGTGTCCACAAGCGGGCCAGTTTTTTCGCTGACTGCTGTGGAACAATCCCAAATGTCAGAGTTTCCGCTTGCACAGGCACTGCAGCCATAGCGACCACACCAGAAACCAACGCTGCACCTAGAATTTTCTTTACGACAGTTTTCATAACCGTTTACACCTATCCTTATGATTTTTGGACTGCAATCGATAGCAAATCAGATACCGTCCGACGCAATACATCGTTGTCGAAAGGTTTAGACAGTGCACCATTCGCACCCATCTCTATCGCTTTACCGAGTTCTATTTCGTTCAATGCAGAAATTACAAGAATTTGAGTATTCGCGATCTCTTCAGTACTGCGAACAAACTTGATTACATCAAACCCGTTCATGCCTGGCATACTCAGGTCGAGGGTCATAAGATCCGGCTTAAGCAACATTAACTGACTGCCCGCCTCAAACCCGCCGTTCGCTATATCAATGCTCACATCCAAGGGTTTCAGCGTACGACGAATCGCATTGGCGATCGCTAATTCATCGTCTACAACAAGCACCTTAGGCTGACCTTCCTTAGCGAGCTCGTCAGGAATGGGCATACCATTCTTTTTTAGAAAGCTGACAAAGTCATCCAGCTTAACGCGGTTGTTGCCGCGCCCCGGGAGTTTGAAGCCTTTCAATACCCCCTTGTCCAGCCACCGAATAACCGTACGCTGGTTAACATCACAATACTTTGCAATATCGCCGGTTGTGAGTGTTCTCATTCGTCAATTCAACTCTGCTGCTTTTAGCTTCATTGAAGCGTAGTCTAGTTATGCGACATATGCGACATATGCGACTAAAAATATCTTAATGAAATAATAAATACATCAGAACATGACCTATACGCGATAAACCGACGACACCATCGAGCGCATCCATCCTTTTAATACAATAACTTACATCAATGATCCAACTAATTAGGCTCTTCGTAAAACCCCTATTAGAAAAGCCTAATAAAAGTACAAAACATTGAGCGTGGTCAC
>NZ_JBFGYC010000611.1:0-2276 GCF_041587635.1 Pontibacterium sp.
ATCCAGATTGTAGCGACAGGCACCGTCAGCTATACCCGCTCCCAGACGTTTGTCATTACCCTGACCGATGATCAGGCGCCGACATCACTGCGTGATACGAATGCAGCGGGGGATGTTGGCGAAATTGAGCATGGGACTGTGCTGGAGGGCGCTGCAGCAGATACCGAAGTGGGTATCACGGTACAAGCGGATGATACAGCCTCCATTCTCTATTCTTTGCAGACAGGCACAAGCAGCGACCTGTTTGATATTGACCCGGACAGCGGCGTGATCTCCGTTGCAACTGGGGCAGCAATCAATTTTGAGACCAGCGTTCTTCATAGTCTGACCGTTGTGGCGACCGATGCATTTGGTAACGCAGAGACATTTACCGTCAACATCTCAGTCGTCAATGGTGCACCCGTATTGCAGGATGATGCGGCAGAAGCGACCGAGCGCGCGAACAATCTGACCGGCAACGTACTGAGTAATGATGCCGATCCGGGCAGTGCGGCAGGTGCCGATCTGACGGTAGCGACGATACGTGGTTTCTCAGCAATACATGCCCCTGGTCAGGCAGCCGAGGGCAGTGACGGTGGCTTGTTTACCGTAAACGAGGATGGTAGCTGGAGCTTTAACGCAAACGGCGACTTCGATGAGTTGACCGACGGCGAGATCAGGACCACCCACGTGACGCTGGATGTGCGTGATAGCTCCGGTGAGGGTGGCACAACTCAACTCGAAATCACGGTGACCGGGATTAGCGCTGAAGCACCGGAGGTGGTGTTTAGCACTACTGAAATTGACCAGTCGCTACGCCGCAATTCCGAAGCCGCACGTTTAAGCATCGCCAATCCGGGACCGGGTCAGAGTTTTACCTATTCATTGGTAGATGGCGCCGGTAGTAACAGCAACAACCTCTTTACCCTGGAAAACGGCATTCTGAGGGTGGTTGATGATGCCGCGAACCTGACGCTGGGTGAGCTGACAATCCGCGTGCGTACCGAGCTGGTCGGTGACGACCCGAACGGTCAGTACACCATCGAACAGACTTACGCTCTCACCGTTGTGGATACTGTTGCGCCTCAATTCCGTGGTGATAGTGATCGGATGGGCGATGGCAGTGATGTGAATGGACGTGTTGTGCCAGGTATGGCCAACGACGCCACGGTGGGTATTACCGTGGAAATGGACCGTGCTGATCAGGGTAACGTGACATTTAGCCTTAGCAGCGGCGGTGATCGTTTTCAGATAGATGCAGACAGCGGCATTGTCAGTATTAAAGACGCCTCGTTGATCAGCGCATCCGACAGTCTGTATACCATCACTGTGGTGGCGACCGATCTGGCCGGTAACAACACATCCCGTGATTACAATATTCAGGTCAACGCTGTGATCGGTGCCGCAGTGGATGACACTGACCGCACTACACAGGGTTATGAACGTTCAGGAGATGTGTTGCGCAATGACCGTGATGCGGATGGCAACAATGATGCCCTGACCGTCGATCAGGTGAATGGCAGTGCAGACAACCTGAATACTGCGGTGGCGGGTTCCAATGGCGGCCTGTTTACGATTGCTGCGGACGGTAGCTGGACCTTTGATCCGACCGATGCACTGAATAAGGTTAAGCAGAACGAGAGTTTAGATACGGCGATTGAGGTCTCCGTCCGCGACTCCATGGGATTGTTGAGTACCAGCACCCTGACCATGACCGTGCTGGGACGCAACGACGCACCGACCAATCTTCAGCTGAGCAGTGTGGAATACACTTTATCAGCGGTAAACCGTGTTGTCGGCGACCTGACCGTTGAAGATGTTGATGAGGGCGATACTCACACCTTCCGCATCAGTCGGGATAATAGCCGCAGCTTTGAGGTGGTCGGCAATCAGCTGCTCGTTAAGGAAGATGTCAGCCTGACACCGGGTTCTTACACCCTCACGCTGGAAGCCAGCGATAGCGGTCGTGCCCGTGCCATCCAAGAATTCACCATTGTGATTGCGGATGACGGTGCCCCGACCTTTGCCACACCTGCGGACAGCGATTCGGCCGGAAATGACGGTGAAGCAATACAGGGTGCCGTAAATGATGGTGCGACTGAAGGTACGGTGGGTATTACCGCATCGGCAACGGATAGCAGCCAGATCACCTACTTGTTGGCGGATGATGCCAGTGGCCGTTTTGTTATTGATGGCGCCAGCGGTGTGATCAGTGTGAAGCAGGGCGCGACGATTCTGCTGGGTGATGCTTTCTATGATGTGACAGTTAGAGCAACCGATGTTTATGACAACAGTGC
>NZ_JBFGYC010000612.1:0-2270 GCF_041587635.1 Pontibacterium sp.
GGCAACGTTAGCAGCACCAGCACCCACTACCGCAGTCGCATAAATGTCGCCAAACTGAGTCTGCGATGCTTTGAAGCCGACAGTACTTGAGTTCGCAATGTTATTACCTGTCACATCCAAATCAGTCTGTGCAGCCTTCAAACCTGTAACAGCTGTATTAAAACCTGCCATTGTCGTCTCCTAACCTTTTCCCAGTTGCCGAACATCATTAATACCAACAGACCCTGCATCAGTATTAAGCGCCATACCTATACCATTTTGACCAAGAGTCACACTATTCACGGAGTAACCGATAAAGCTCTGCACTGTTTCAAACTCGTCCCCTACCTGCGCCTCCGCGACCATTTGATATTCACCAGGAAGAGCATCATCTTTATTCCATTCAAAATCATGATCCCCAACGCCTCTCGCCCCCAAAAAGACACGATCAACCAAAGAGCCAGACTTATCATAGATAGAAACTCGAACTTGAGAGGCACTAGCCGGAAGCGCCACGACGCCCTTAACGCTACCACCTTCAGGTAAAATACCTTTATCTGTTTTAATATAAGCAGTTTGTCCAACCATAGAAGAGGCTTGTAACGCAGTCTGACTATTCATTAAAGAAGTGCTCATTTGCTCAACTGTTGAGTTCAAATTAGCAATACTTTCTACTGAACTCATGCTTGAGATCTGCTGCATAAAATCAGTTGTTTCCGCCGGACTGGTCGGACTCTGATTCTTCAGCTGAGCGATCATCAGCTGCATAAACATTTCGCTGGTTTCCTGGGATTGCGAGGTCCCGGTTGCCGTTGAATTCTGCTTATTTTGCGTATTGATCTGCTCATATACGCTGGTGTTTTGGTTTACGCCATTAATATCAGCCATGGCTTATACCCTCAGGTTTCAAATTCTATTACTGACCCAGAGACAAGGTACGCTGTACCATCTGCTTGGCAGTATTCATTATTTCAGCATTTATCTGGAAAGAGCGTGACGCCGAGATCATGTCGGCCATCTCTTCCACGACATTGACGTTGGGGTAATACACATACCCTTCTTCATCAGCCATCGGGTGATTCGGGTTGTACTCCTGACGCAATGGCGCATCACTTTCGACAATACCCAGCACTTCTACACCTTGCGCCTGAGTCACGTCACTCTGCGCAAACGGAGCGTCCAGGTCAGCAGCCTTCAGAGAGAACACCGGCTTACGCGCCCGATAAGTCTCGTCTACGCTGGAGCTGATGCTCTCAGCATTCGCCAAGTTACTTGCGGTAGTGTTCAGACGTACCGTCTGAGCACTCATTGCCGAACCGGCGATACCAAATATATTACCCAGCGACATGCTTATTCACCCTTAATGGCGTTCATTAAACCTTTGAACTTTTTATCCACAAACGTAAAGGAAGACTGAAAAGCCAGCGCATTTTCAGTGTAGCTGGCCATCTCCTCCTGCACTTCCACAGTATTTCCATCCACCGATGCCTGAGACGGGATCCGATACATCAGATCCGCCGCCATATCAGGATTCAGGAATCCTGAGGCATGACCACCATCCGTTTTCGTAACCTGCAACCTGGGTTCATTCGAAACACCTGCCAGGATACTTTTGAAATCGATATCTCGAGCCTGGTAGTTTGGTGTATCGGCATTGGCAATATTATTTGCGATCACTTCAGCACGACGACTACGCAACAACATCGCGTCATCATGAATACCAAGTGCTTTATCGAAAGAAATTGCCATAACCCTGCCTCTGGAATGAATCTAAGACAGAAAAAGCAAGAACGATGCCAATTAAAGAAAAGTCCCTAATTACGGGATATTAAGAATTATTAATGGGGTAAAACGAGAGGCATGCGGCAACAACCTACCGCCCTCTTGCCGCCAAGCGGCAAGAGACTCTATCAGATTGCCTGATAGATGATGCCGGGACGGCAATGGATCATTTTATAACAGTCGTTCAAACCTGACAGGGATTCCGACGCACCCAACAGCAGATAGCCGCCAGGCTTCAGGGACTTATGAATTTTTCTGAGGATTTCGATCTTGCGCTCGGTCGAAAAGTAGATCAAAACGTTGCGGCAAAACACAACATCAAACTGCCCCAGGCTCGTATATGATCCCAACAGGTTCAAGCTGTTAAACCGAACCCTGGATTTAATATCAGGATTAACAGCCCAACAGCCATCACCACGATCCGAGAAAAAGCGGTGCAAACGCTCTTTTGACAAACCTCGACCAATCGCCAGCATTTCATATACCCCCCCCTTTGCTCGGGAGAGTAC
>NZ_JBFGYC010000613.1:0-2264 GCF_041587635.1 Pontibacterium sp.
AGTAAGTCCAGCCTACGATACGAACACCGGAATCACGAATGGTGTTCTTGATGAGCTCTTCACCAACAGACCCTTCAACAGTCTTCTGAGCCTGATCCAGGTTTTCGAAGATGTATGGCAGGGAAAGAATACCCAGAGTAGGGGAGAAAGGAGCGAGGTTGTTACTTGCCAGAATGGAAAAATCCAGTGTACCGATCGCAGCATCGTTCACAGTATCCTGCTCGGAACCCAGCTGACCGTTCAGGAACAGCTTAGCGGAATGTTTACCGTCGGTGTTCTTCTGCAGAGCTTCAATGAACTTGAGGCCTAACGCTTCCTGTGCACTACCGCCGCCGTCACCTACAGCGATATTCCAGTTTGCTGCCATGGTGCTTGCAGAGAAGACCAAGCCAGCGGTCAGGGAAAGTACTTTTGCGATCTTATTCTTATGTGTCATAAGTAACTCCTGAAATTTTTGATCCACCCATCCTTAGACGGGTGGGAGAGTCATGGTGGTCAACCTGGGCTGACCGACCCGCAAACGTTGAAGTGGAATGTCTCTGGGTAAGCAGACGGTCACATCTCAGGCTCCCGGGCCATCATCACTCCGTGAAAATCTGTTTCTTGGTATCTGCCAGGGATGCCAGCAGGTTTCAGAATCTCAGCGTGATAATGCTATACATACTCAACCTATGAGATTTTCTTTTTTAGGGCCAGCTCTCTGCATGGAGTGGAGCCAGCCTGAAAGCCCCGTAATATGTGGCTTTCAAGGGTGTTTCTAATGTAGGTACTATAGTTGAGTTCGTCCAGTTATGAGGACGTTCACTCTTTGGTATTACGGATTAAATTCCCACTATTCGTTGATTGTCGAATTTATGAGCAGTCAGCACTGCTTAAAAGGGCGCCTACTCTCTCTGAATTCACTCTCGATGTTAAATACATGAAAGTTATAGCTAATAACCATACAATATATGAAAAATGGCACGTTACCTTCATTACTATGATTTTGTATAGTCCCAGATGAATAGACGCTGAAGGTAGAGTCAGGCACAGTCCGATCAAGGACAGATAAAGATGCCTATATAAAGGCGCAGCAATCGTTGTAGCAGGTAGTCTATGAACCAGAAAGAAAAGGATACTGCAGAGGCAGAGAACTTACGTATCGGTCGCCAGATTCGCGATCTTCGTAAAGCCAAGAAGATTACATTGACGACTATGGCAGAGAAAATTGATCGCTCTGTTGGGTATGTCAGTCAGGTAGAGCGGGGCGTGTCTGCTTTACCCATACCGGTACTACAGAAGATCTGTGAAGTGTTGGGTGTGCAGATCAGTTGGTTCTTTCATACGGATAACGAAGCCCCCGTCGATGAACTCAATTACATCGTACGTGGTGATGCGCGCCGTAGCCTGAACTTTTCGGGAACAGGAATACGTGAAGAACTTTTGTCGCCACGTCTGAGTGATCAATTGCAGATGATCCTCACTACTTTTGCGCCGGAAGCGGGCAGTACCGAATCCCGCGAGCGGAAGGGCGAAGAGGGGGGCTTTGTGCAATCGGGTATGTTGGAACTGGGAGTCGGTGACAAGCGCTACTTACTGCAGGCGGGTGATAGCTTTTCCCTGACCGGTAATGAAGCACATTGGGTGCGTAACCCATCGGCCAGCGAAGATGCCGTCGTTATATGGACGATCGTGGGTGGTGGGTACTGATCGTTAACCCGCTATCGGTTTAGTGACCGTCGTGTATTCATAGGCATCCTGCAGCTCTACGCAGAGCTCAACCCGCCAATAATAGTTGTATCTCACCTGAAAATCGGGGAGTGATCTGTTTTGCCGTTAGCGCATATTCAGTCCTATTCCTATCTGCTTATATGAAGTTTATACCGTTATCTTATGAGGTTGTTTGTAGTATCTGGCCACCTTGGCCATCAGTCGGGGGAAGTGTCTTCTACTCGTTGCATCTACCGTCTGATGCCATAGATGTCACGCTTCGACCTTTCTGAGCCTTTCTCCTTATTCCTTATATCTTGCCCCGACCTTGTATGTCTGACGGCACATGCCGTGCATTCTGAATAAGAGTCTGACTCGTCTGCTCTCCCAATGAGATTTTCATTTTTCATAGTTCAATTGAATCTGTGTTTGTGGTCATAACTATCTGATTAAAAAGATAAAACGGTGGGATTTTGATATTTTTTAATATGATGAAAACTATAATTATTTAATATAAATGAAAAAATAATTGATAATTTCATTTTGGGGATTTATCTTTGTACTCAACAAGCCGG
>NZ_JBFGYC010000614.1:0-2261 GCF_041587635.1 Pontibacterium sp.
GCTGCCGATGTGTCTGCTGCCGAACACAATTGGCGCTTCAGTAACTTGTACGGGCGCGGCACTGCATTTGGCGAAGTATACGAAAGCCTGGCAAAAAACATCGAGACGATGTCTGAGGGGCGCATCAAAGTTCAGGTTCTTTACTCCGGTGAAGGCGTTGGCACCAGTGGTCTGTTGGGTGCGGTGAAGTCTGGCTTGATTACGATGGGAGCCCCTTTTCAGTCGATGCATGCGGGCGAATTACCTGCCGGTGTTGTTGAGATTGGTTTGCCGGGTGGTACGGATGATCCGAAAGAGCTGCAGACCCTGTTTCATGACAAGGGCTGGGACAAGGTGCTGACCAAGGCGTATGGCTCTCAGGGTATGGTCTGGTTGGAGCCGTATATTCAGCCACCAGTGTATGTACTGACGAAACAACCGATCAACTCGGTAGAAGATCTCAAGGGTCTGAAAATTCGCGCACCGGGTGCTTACGGAAAATTCCTGCGTAACTTGGGTGCCTCCCCGGTGTCTCTGGCATGGAGCGAGATCTACACCAGCTTAGCGACCGGTGTTATCGACGGTTCAATCGGCAGCAACATGATCGATCACCGTGACGGTAACCACGTGGAAGTCGCGAAGTATATGTACCCTCTGCCGCTGGCCGGCGCACAGGTACTGCCAATCGTTGTACACCGTGGTGCATGGAAAAAACTGCCGGACGACTTGAAAGCGGCTGTGCGCAAAGCGACCGAGGTGCATGCTGATGATCAGTTGCGTTTGTCCAAACAGTGGGAATCCGAAGCGGTGGCTGAAATGGAGGCTAAAGGCCTCAAGTGGAGTCCGGAGCCATCGGAGGCAGACCGCGCAGCGTGGGCAACCGCCGGTGCCGGTCTTTGGGACGAATACGCGTCAAAAGACAAATACAGCAAGCAGCTGATCGATATTCTTCGTAACGGTCAGTAAGTCCGACGAAGCTTTGGATAGGGTGTCGTTAAGACACCCTTATTCGTTGCAGGTGAATCTATGGTTATGTCTTTTCTTAGAGGTTTCTGCCGAAGCATTGATGCCTTGGTAAAAGGGTGCGGAAAACTGGCCTCATTGCTCATGCCGCTGCTTGCGCTGGTGGTGGCTTTTGAGGTGTTTTCCCGCTATGTACTCAACAGTCCAACCATTTGGGCATTTGATCTTTCGCTCTTCATGTTCGGTTATATCGCTGCACTGGGTGGCGCGCATGCGCAGCAGAATCGTGCACATATCAATGTCGATATTCTCTACCTTCAGGTGTCGCATAAAACTCGCAGTGTGTTCAACCTGATCACCTACGCATTGGGCGTCTTCTTCCTAGTTCTGATTGTTTATATGTGTTTTGGAAAATACGAAGAGGCGTTGGAATTCGACTACCGCCGGCAGAGCGAATGGGCGCCTCCGATGTTTCACTTCTGGGTCATGATGTGTGTGGCTGGCGGTTTGTTTATCGCGCAATTGTGCAGAGATATGCTGGCTGAGCTGTTCTTTTTGGTGACCGGTCGTCCACTGCTTGAGGAGGTTGCCCATGGGCATTGAGATGTTAACCGTGGTGCTGTTGTTATGCATCCTGGTCTTTTTTGCGTTGGGTGCTCAGGTCGGACTCGCGTTGGGTGGCATCGCGATGGCGATAGGTTATATGACGTGGGGGGACGGTATTTTTAACGTCATTCCTTCGACACTGGAAGCGACCTATTTCAGTTTTATCCTACTCGCCATTCCGCTGTATATCTACATGGGGCAGCTACTGACTAAATCGGGCATCGGTGATGCGATGTTTAACTTCAGCCAGATGCTGATCGGGCGTGTACGTGGTTCTCTGGCGATCAGTGTGATCGGTGTATGCTCAATGATCGGTGCGATGGTAGGTATTATCGGCGCGGGGATCATGACATCGGGCAGCATCGCGCTTAAACCGATGCTGGAACGTGGTTACAACAAACGTCTGGCATTGGGTGTCATCATGGCCGGTGGTGGGTTGGGTATCCTCATTCCACCGAGTATTCCCATGATTATGTTTGCCGCATCAACACAGAACTCCGTAGGCCGGATGTTTTTGGGGGCTATGTTACCCGCCTTGCTGACGGTGGTGCTGATGATTCTCTATGTGGTGATCAGCTGTATGCTGAACCCTGATCGCGCGCCGTTGGATAAAGATACTGCTGAGCAACCCGCACTCAAGGGGAAAGAAAAGCTACGTATCGCGCGTGACGGGCTGTTTTCGATGGTGCTGATTGTGGCGGTGTTGGGCAGCA
>NZ_JBFGYC010000615.1:0-2260 GCF_041587635.1 Pontibacterium sp.
AGAACGCCGCCTTCCTGCATTTCGTAATAGAAGTCGTTACCCTCGCGGGTACGCTCACCGACACCGGCGAAGACCGAGTAGCCGGAGTGCTCGATAGCGATGTTGCGGATCAACTCCATCATATTGACGGTTTTGCCAACCCCCGCGCCGCCAAACAGGCCAACCTTACCGCCCTTGGCGAAAGGACACAGCAAGTCGATAACTTTGATGCCGGTTTCCAGCAGTTCGGTACCGCCCGATTGCTCTTCATAGGTGGGCGCTTTACGGTGAATAGGCATTCTTTCCTGTTCGCCGATTTCGCCACACTCATCAATTGGGTTACCCAGTACGTCCATAATACGACCCAGGGTCGCAGTACCAACAGGTACAGAAACTGGCGCACCAGTGTTTGCAACGTCCAGACCGCGGCTTACGCCTTCAGTCTGACCCATTGCGATAGCACGTACGACACCGTCACCCAGCTGCTGCTGAACTTCCAGTGTCAGGCCGGTTTTATCGACGGTCAATGCGTCGTAAACCTTCGGCACGTTGTCACGTGGGAATTCCACGTCAACTACTGCACCGATAATCTGAACAATAGTTCCGCTACTCATGTTCGGATCCTCTTAACTTTTAAACCTGTTGACTGCTTATACAGCAGCAGCACCACCAACGATCTCAGAAATTTCCTGAGTGATCGCAGCCTGACGAGCTTTGTTGTAGACCATCTGAAGTTCATCAATCAGATTGCCTGCGTTGTCAGTTGCGTTCTTCATCGCCAGCATACGGGCTGCCTGTTCACAGGCGTTATTCTCAACCACCGCCTGGTACACCAGAGACTCGATATAACGAACCAGCAAGCCGTTTAACAGCTCTTTTGCATCTGGCTCGTAGATGTAATCCCAGTGATGGTTAAGACGCTCATCGTCGTCTTCTGCCTTCAAAGGCAGCACCTGTTCGACGTTTGGCTTCTGTGTCATTGTGTTAACGAATTCGTTAGACACAATGAACAGCTTGTCCAGCTTGCCTTCTTCATAGCTATCGAGCATCACTTTTACGGCCCCGATCAGATCACCAACTTCTGGTTGGTCACCCATCTGGGTTTTTGCCGCAACAACGTTGCCACCATAGCTTTTAAAGAATGCAACAGCTTTGGAGCCCAGTGCACAGACATCGATTTCGACGTTCTGGTCATGGAACTCTTTCATGCTGGATACAGCTGCTTTAAAAGCGTTTACGTTCAAACCACCACATAGGCCACGGTCGGTTGTTACTACAATAAAACCAACGCGTTTAGTCTCACGCTCCTGCAGGTACAAATGTTTGTACTCAGGGTTCGACTTAGCCAGGTGCTGAATTACACCACGGATACTCCGGGCATAGGGACGGGACGACTGCATGCGATCCTGAGCCTTACGCATTTTAGACGCAGCAACCATTTCCATGGCGCTGGTAATCTTACGCGTACTACCGATGCTCGCAATTTGCGTCTTAATCTCTTTTCCGACTGCCATAGTTCCGCCTTCTTAACCTTAACTTAGTGGCTGGTCTGCGCTGCGAAGCAGCCCAGACCACCTACTCAAATTGAGTACTTACCAAGTTTGGGTAGACTTGAACTTCTCGATACCAGCCTTGAACTGCGCAGCGATTTCATCGTTGTAACCGCCGTTTTCGTTGATCTTGCCCATCAGGTCAGCGTATTCGCTGTTGAAGAAGGAGATCAGCGCAGATTCAAAGTCCAGAATCTTGTTCAGGTCCACATCGCCCAGGTAACCTTCGTTGGCAGCGTACAGGCTCAGACCCATGTCAGCGACTGACATTGGAGAGTACTGTTTCTGTTTCATCAACTCAGTTACAGCCTGGCCATGCTCAAGCTGAGCACGGGTAGCATCGTCAAGGTCAGAAGCGAACTGTGCGAACGCTGCCAATTCACGATACTGAGCCAGGGCCAGACGTACACCACCACCCAGTTTCTTGATGATCTTAGTCTGAGCTGCACCACCTACACGGGATACAGACAGACCAGCGTTGATCGCCGGACGAACACCTGCGTTAAACAGGTCTGCTTCCAGGAAGATCTGACCATCAGTGATGGAGATAACGTTGGTTGGTACGAATGCAGACACGTCACCACCCTGAGTTTCGATCACTGGCAGTGCAGTCAAGGAACCAGTCTGGCCCTTAACTTCACCGTTGGTGAACTTCTCAACGTAGTCAGCGTTAACGCGCGCAGCACGTTCCAGCAGACGGGAGTGCAAGTCGAATACGTCACCAGGGTATG
>NZ_JBFGYC010000616.1:0-2259 GCF_041587635.1 Pontibacterium sp.
AACAGCGCTCAGGTTGTTGTACCTCTGGAGCTGCCGACTGAAGACCAACTTATCGAGGTTGAAGAGGAGATCCTCATCCCGATTCCGGTCGAGATGCGGGAATTTATGCTCAAAACCGGCGATATCATCTACGGTACGCTTGAGCCGGTGACAGTGGCCGACCCACAGTCACACACCTTTCTACCCGAGGTCGCAGCCAACGTTTGGGCTGACGGCGTACCTCGTGAATTCATTCCGATCTGCGTGTCTGATGGCACATACTATGTCATTTCACAGGATGGCGAAGTGCTACTCTGGTCATTGGACCAAGGCGAAGCTACTGAAGAGTGGAGCTCTATCTGGCACTGGGCCAAGGACGTCTGGCTGGAAAGCTAAGATCGGATGTAACCTCACGAAGGAAGTACTATGCATAAGCGCCGTTTAGGCTCTTTGTCTGTCTCAGCGATCGGGCTGGGTTGTATGAGCCTGTCCCATGGATACGGTCAGTGCGATCCTGCTCAAGCGGAAAAGGTGCTGCTTAAGAGCCTCGACCTGGGATACGACTTCTTTGACACTGCCGCAGTCTATGGCTTTGGCGCCAATGAAACACTGCTGGGACGCATCTTGAAGCCACACCGTCAATCCATCACACTGGCTTCAAAATGTGCGCTATACGGCGACAGCAGTGGAAAACGGATCATCGACGGCAGCCGCCAGAATCTGCATCGCATGTGTGACGAAAGCCTACAGCGCCTGCAAACGGATGTCATCGACCTCTACTACCTGCATCGCAAAGATCCGGATACAGAGATCGAAGAGAGCATGCATGCGCTGGCCGATCTGAAGCAGCAGGGAAAAATACGCAATATTGGCCTCTCGGAAGTCTCATCTGACACGATTCGTCGTGCTCATGCCATTCATCCGGTGGCCGCCGTACAATCCGAATACTCGCTCTGGAGCCGGGGTGCTGAACGTGATGTCCTGGATACCTGTCGAGAACTCGGCATCAGTTTTGTGCCATTCAGCCCGGTAGGACGCGGCATGCTGACCGGTAAAATTCGTAGTACACAAGGGTTTTCAGAGGGCGATCTGCGACGCAATATGCCACGTTTCGCAGATAACACCTTCGACCACAACCTCTCTCTTGTGGATCAGTTTTGCACGTTAGCGACAGAGCTGGGGCACAGCCCGGCGCAACTGACGCTGGCGTGGCTGCTGAATAAGGAAGATGACTTAATCCCTATTCCGGGCACAACCGATCTGAAACATCTGGCCGAAAATGCGGCCGCCAGCGAAATCACTCTCACATCTACCGAGATCGATCAGATTGAAACCGTGCTACACCCCAACCTGATCAAAGGTGAACGTTATCCGCCCGAAGGCATGCGAGAGATCGATAGCGAGAACTGATCCTGAATACTGATCTCTAGTAAGACGCGAGCAGCGCTTGACTCAGCTGCTCGCGCTGACCTTTCAGATTGTATGCATCGTGGTCTGAAAATAGCCACTGGTGCAAGTGACCAGCATGGTGAACATCACTACTGCGGGCCTGAAACCGCGCCAGACTTTCTGCTTCCCGCTGACAACGCTCAGCGATCACCGCTTCATCTAAACCTGCATCCGAAACTGATTCGAAGGCCAGCCGGTACGGCAATGTAGAGAATCTATCACTGAACATAAACTCAAAAATCGCCTGAGTGCGGGGCATATGAAAGTTCGACGTAATCACCTTGAGTCGCGTTAGTTCAAGCGGCTCGGTATGAAGGGTGCGTGCAAAATAGGCGTTGCCGAGCGTATCGTACGAGCTTGTTTCAAATAACAAACGTTCTTCAGCGATACCGGCAGCCTGCAGATACTGTGCTGCAACAACCGATTCATAGATCGGAAAACCTTCATCATCACATGGCAACGGCTTATGAAATGTACCGGCACTCAGGCAGATATAGTAACGAGCAGGTTCTGACTTCAGGGCAGCCTCAAGGCGACGCAATGTCCACGCGGGCAACTGCCCATCCGCCGACACACCACCGCCAGGAATCATCACTGCATCCCACGTATATTGCTCGTCCATCACCCACCTCGTTGAATTGCCGAGAGCCATCATAACAGAGTCCAAATAACAGTATTGATCTACTCAAAAGCTGGAACTTTAGTCTCAGACAATAAATAATCGGCACAGAACAAAAATATGAAGGAACTATGATGCGTTTTCTGATGATTGGCGCAGGTGGCATTGGCGCCTACTACGCAGCACGTTTACTGGAAGCCGGACACGAAGTT
>NZ_JBFGYC010000617.1:0-2252 GCF_041587635.1 Pontibacterium sp.
CATATTGTAATCGGGTTTTGTGCATAAACAAGTTAAGAAAATGTAAAGAATTGCAACAATGCGTTCCTTTCTTCGCTTTATGCCTGCGCGGCCCGGAAACTATGGTTTCTGGGTGTTTGCTGCAGGGTTCAAGGGAGCTTTTTAAAATACGACATCCACTGGTCGAAATCGGTCACGTAGTTAAATCCACATACGGTACGCACTGTTCGCCGTCTGAGCAGGTGCCTTAAACGTTGAGCGGCTAGGCGGATTTTTTCTCTGTTTCCGAAGGGGTTAAAGCGCATATCCTCTGCACTTCCAACGACCAGATCACACACAAACAGAACATCCTGATAGATGTAAGCCGTAAACCCCGGAGTATGCCCACCCAGAACAAAGGCGTTGATCCCATGATATTCAAAGTCATTTGAAAATGGCTGGGTCACCTGATGATGGCATGCCAATGGGTGTTGGTGCTCAGCCTCATGCAGATAGACTTCACTGCCCCAGTGCTGATGGTAGCGATCACTGGCACCCATAAAATCCCGATGGGTAAACAGGATTGCATCAATCGCGGGGATATCCGGGTTGAAGGTCGGCAGACAGTCAATCAGCACTGATCTGTGTGGTGTTTCAATGCGATAAACAGATACGCCGAGTGCCTCTGCTTTCAGTCGGGTCACTCGGTGGTCTACACGCGTTTCTTTCAGGGTGCAGCGTTCGTTGACGTACGCTTCGCTAACAAATCGCTCTTTGGGCGTGCCGCATAGCAAGCAGTGTGCGGGTATCTGTTGTGGCGGATTAAAACCGCAGCCACCGCATACAAGTGATGTCATAAATCAACCTCTCTTCATTGAGGTTGCGCATCGTACAACTTCAAGTTAACTTTAAGTCAAGCGATTGTCTTAAGATTAATGTGTGGTTAGAGAAAGAGGTTAAATATGGCCAGGGCTGTGCGGTATATGACGATTGGTGAGGCGGCTGAGCGTTGTGATATTGCAACCTCGGCACTGCGTTTCTATGAGTCTCGTGGATTGGTACATTCCGTGCGCACTGAAGGCAATCAGCGGCGTTACCATCCCGCGATGTTGCGTCGGATTTCGGTCATTAAAGCGGCCCAAAACCTAGGCTTAACCCTGGAAGAGATTGCAGAGGCCTTAGCGCGTCTGCCGGACAATCGCACACCGACGAAAAGGGATTGGGAGCGCTTATCGACGAACTGGGGGCGTTTGCTCGATGAGCGTATTTTGCGGATGCAAAAGCTACGTGAGAGCCTGTCGACCTGTATCGGTTGTGGTTGTCTGTCGATGCGCAGTTGTGGGCTGTTTAACGCGGACGACTTTGTCGCGAAACGTGGCAATGGACCACGCTATTTGATTGAAGATATGCCGGAGGAGGGCTGGCCAGAGGAATGAAGGGTGAGATCTTAGGTAGAGGCTATCAACCGGACACGTTGACTGCGCCCGGTTGATAGAGATCGTCAATAGTGAGTGTTAGCGACGCAGTGCGTTGTAACACATATAAAGGCTTGTCAGAATCGCTACCACGCTCAGCGCAATTAAGCCCTCTGCCATCGTGATGCCAAACAACAGTTCGGGGGTATAACCACAGGGTTCCCACGGTTCGAATACGGTCGGGAACCATTTATCCAGCGCAAACCAGTTGGGCAGGCCGCTGTCCATATCGCATGCGCCTTCGATAAAACCACGTTCAACACCCAATGTTTTCCAAGAGCGTTCGGCGAGGCCAATTGCCAGACCCAGCCCCGTCACGCTGGTTAGAATATTCATCAATCGGCTATGACGGCTGAGTAGCGCTATCAGGGCGACTAGCATAAAGGCCATCACATAAATACGGACGTGGATGCACAATACACAAGGTCCGTAACCCAATCCGTATTGGAAATAGAGTGCGATACCTTCCATCGCCATTCCAAAAATCAGAACCAGCAGCCAGTAGACTGCGGTTATCCCCTTGCCGGATGGTGCGTGCATCATGCGTGTTCTCCTGATTGTACGGTTGTGCGCTAGACACTATCAGTCGCGCACTGTATCCGAACATTAAATGCTTGGCGAGTTCCCTCTGCATTGCGCTAAAGCATAAAACGCTGATCTGTATTCCTGTAGGTATAGATGAGGGAGAAAATAGAATGTCATGAAAAGGTGAAAAAAACTAACCAATAAGCTGAGAAAGAGTCGTTTTACGCTAGACGAAAGTGTTACTAATATACACACCATCAAGTCGCGGCAAGTAACGGGCTCTGTAAATGCAGG
>NZ_JBFGYC010000618.1:0-2245 GCF_041587635.1 Pontibacterium sp.
CCCAGTTCTGCACGTTGACGTACTGCAGCTGCGCATTCTGGCCAACGTAACCCTCGGTGACGGCGTGGGCGATGACGCGCGGCGAGGCGCCGTTGACCGCCGCGTCGGGGGCGCTGCCATACTCGTCGATGAGGATCGCCGAGGCGCCCTCTTCGAGCACCACCAGCGTGCGCGGGAACACCGCCGACAGATCCTTGCCGCTCTTATGAAACCTGAGTTGATAACGTGTTAACGTAGCCGAACATAGCGGCATAGCACTGGGCACCCTGGCTTGCAGGCGCTTAAGAGACATATTGGAGCCGTAAGCGAAGTAATACATCAATCTACCTCTATGTATGACGGGGGGGCGGATCAGCGAATATCAACGATCCGGCTGGCTTTTTTATAACGAATTCTCCAGCCAGACCACACCGGAAGCTCCCAACGCTTGGGATCGTCTTTACGCGTTCCCGACAAGCGCTCGACCGTAACCTGCTTCCTTCTTACATCGTAGTGCACTTTCAAGCGTAGATCACCGAGCAGCAGTTGCGCCGGGTATTTCTCATCAAACGCCGCCCGCTGCCAAGGCGGAATACCGTCAAACACAAGGTCATCCGGGTCAATTAGCGACATATCTTCTGCAGTTTCGACCCCGAGCAGTGCCAACTGATCGATCAACCACGCTTCTACTTCAGGTGTCACCGCTTTAGGATCATCTGACTCTCCCAGCGCAACAAACAGTGACCAGGCCGCAAGATCTTTACGAAGTTGCTCGGCGACACCAGACATGACACTGCCACGCAGAATCAAGCCGGCCAACGCCTGACGCGCTGCGTCTCCTTCAGGTATCAGCACGTCACTGCCGATGACCCGTTCGACATAAACACGTTGCTGCTCAACACTGAGCTGCCGTGCTTTCCAGATAATTTCCCCTTGCGTACATTCACCCAGCTTAGCGGCCACCAGCATCTTCAGCTTCACTGGCGCCAGACAGGTACCGATGGTCAGAGTTTGTCGCGTACCGCGTCCGGGCATACTGTAATCGTCAAACATCACTGCGGCTTCGTAGTCCTCGGGCATCCGACACTGATCGCCAATCGTCAGCTCCGAATACCCATTCCCCATCGCTGTGCGCCGCTTGGCGCGACGAATAAAGGCTGTCGTCGGCTGCGCTTTGATCACTGACAGCAACCAGTGCTCACGTTCGAAATCGATCTGATCCGGTAAATCCGCGAGGCTCAGTGCATGACGTATCTGGCGGGCTAAACGGCGCGCTTCCTGTCGTCCGGCCCGATCAATACCTATCTCTTCCGGTGCTTTCATGCGCAGCGCTGCGATTAACGTCATCGCATCACAGGGTGTCGGTTGCCATGCTTGCAATACCTGCAACCCCTGCTCACTTTTGGGCAAGTTCAGCCAACGCCCGCCGGCCGTCAAACATGCAGCCAGATCCACCATGGCGCCTCGGGTCGCCTCATCCGGCATCGAGGTGATCAAGTGGGAAAACTGTGTATCGATCGGCAATGGAAACAATGTTTGCCCGAGCTTCGTCACACTACCACTGTCATCCAGCGCGCCCATTTGCAGCAGTTTGTCAGCCGCCTGCCGGGATGATTTTTCCGGAATCTGGTCAGGGAAGGACAACTCATCCAATGAATTTCCGGCACAGGCTGCCGCCAACATCATTTCGACCAGCTCTTCTCGCTGGATCTCGGGTGGTGTAACCAACTCCAATGGCGCATGCTCTCCCCATAATCGCACGCATAATCCAGCGGTTAAGCGCCCCGCACGCCCTCGACGCTGTTCCGCACTGGCCTGGGACACCGCATGTAAACCCAACACCGTGCGCCCGTTACGCTGATGGGTGCGACGCTCAAGCCCCGAGTCCACCACCAAGGTGATACCCGGTATCGTAAGTGAGGTTTCCGCCACGTTCGTCGCAAGAATAATCCGTCGACGCGCACCGGTGTGGAGTGCCCGCTTTTGTTCAGCAGGACTGACGCTGGCATGCAATGGAATCAGATCCGCATCCAAGGCTTTCAAGGCAGCCATCGACTGTTGTATCTCTTTGCGCCCCGGCAAAAACACCAACGTATCGCCTTCGTGCTGAGTAAACAGCTCCGTCACCGCCGCTTTGATCTGCTGTTCCAGCCCTTTGCTTTGCGGCATATCCCGCGGATCTTTCGCGCGATGACGTACTTCAACCGGGAAACTACGCCCTTCCGCCTGCAACACTTCCGCATCCAGATAACTCGCCAAACGCTGC
>NZ_JBFGYC010000619.1:0-2245 GCF_041587635.1 Pontibacterium sp.
CGGCCACCAGCATGGTTATCGTTGCATCTATTGCGCTATCAACCATGGTCTGCAACGACATCGTCATGCCATTACTGTTTCGCATATCCTGGTTAAATCTATCCCAAAGCAAAGATCTCGGCGCACTGCTGCTAAAAGTCCGCCGTGTGACGATTATGTGCCTGATGCTGCTGGCTTACTTTTATTACCGAATCCTCGGTGATCAGGGGTCATTGGCCTCTTTTGGTCTGCTGGCATTTGTCGCCGCTATCCAGTTCCTGCCCGCAATTATTGGCGGTTTATACTGGAAAACCGGATCTCGCAACGGTGTCTTTATTGGTATGACCGCAGGCTTTTTGTTGTGGCTCTACACGCTGGTAATCCCCACACTGATGGAAGGCGGATTGATTGGCGATAGCTTCCTCGCCGACGGCCTTCTTTCCGTAAGTTGGCTCAAGCCAACAGCCCTGTTTGGCATGACGGATCTGGATCCTTTAACCCACGGTGTGTTCTGGAGCTTATCGATCAATATCATGCTCTACATCGCCGTATCCCGATATAGCTCGCGCCGCTTAGTAGATCGCATTCAGGCCAGCGCCTTTGTTGACATCTACAACAAGGATCTGCCGGAAACCTCGCGTCATTATGAACATGTCACCGTCGGCGACCTCCAGATGCTTACCGAACGTTTTTTGGGCATCAGCCGCACACAGCACTCGTTTACAGGCTTCGCACTGCAACGGGGGGAGGAACCTCCACTTTCCGGCGATAAAGCCACCCCGGAACTGATTCAGTTCACTGAACGCTTGCTGGCCGGTGTGATTGGCGCCTCCTCCGCACGCATCGTACTTGCATCCATTTTGCAGGGCCGTGACATGCAGATTGGTGATGTGGTTACCATCGTCGATGAAGCCTCTCAGGCTCTGCGCTTTAACCGCTCACTACTGCAATCAACCATCGAAAACATCAGTCTGGGTATCAGTGTAGTGGACCAGCAGATGAGACTGGTCGCCTGGAACCGCCCCTACGTGGAGATGTTTGATTACCCGGAAGGTCTGATCTGTGTAGGACGCCCGATTGAGGAAGTATTCCGCTACAATGCCATCAAGGGTGAATACGGCCCGGGTGATATAGAAACTCAGGTCAAAAAACGCTTGGAGGTTCTGCGTTCCAGCCAACCGCACAGCTATGAACGCTTCCGCCCGGACGGCACCGTATTGGACGTACGTGGCAACCCCATGCCCAATGGCGGCTATGTAAATACCTACATGGATATCACTGACCACAAACAGATTGAGGAAGCCCTACGCGAAAGCGAGCAGAACATCCGCATCTATACCGACAACGTACCGGTTCTGATCGCCTATCTGGACCCAAATCGCCGCTACCTGTTCGTCAACAAAGCCTATGCGTCCACCTTTGATCTGGATCGTCACAATATCTCCGGTCAGCCGTGCTACAAAGTACTGCCGGAAGACGAATACGAACTACGCACACCTTATATCCGTGAGGCGTTAACAGGAAAACGGCAGCGCTTTGAAACCCTTCTACCCACGAAAGACGGCAGTATCCGTTACGCCGAAGTGACCTACATCCCCCACATCGGCGAATACGGTGACGTGCTGGGGTACTTCACCCTGTATCAGGACGTTACTGAACGCCGACTGGCTGAGCAGGCCCTACAGGAAACCAACGAAACACTGGAACAACGCGTCAGAGAACGGACACATGCGCTTTCGGTAGTGAACAAAGAGCTGCGTAAGGAAAACACAATCCGCGCACTGATGGAGGATGAACTACGTCAGGCTAAATCCGATGCGGAAGCTGCCAACCTGGGCAAAACCCGCTTCCTCGCAGCGGCCAGCCACGACCTTCTTCAGCCACTTAATGCGGCACGCTTGTTCTCTTCCGCATTGGCGCAAAAAAGCCACAGTGACGAAACCCGGCAGCTTGTGGATAATCTGGACGGCTCATTGAAAGCCGCCGAAGAACTGATTACCGCGATTTTGGACATATCCAAGCTCGATGCGGGTGCGCTGGAACCCTCCATCACAGATTTCTGCGTAAGTGACCTATTCAGTACACTGTCGGTAGAGTTCACCGCCATGGCCGTGGATAAATCACTCAAATTCCGCTGCCATCCCTGCAAACAGGTTGTCCGCTCAGACCAACAGATGCTGCGCCGTATACTGCAGAATTTCCTGTCTAATGCGATTCGCTACACCCAAAACGGGGGTATCTTATTAGGCTGCCGTAAACGCGGAAA
>NZ_JBFGYC010000620.1:0-2237 GCF_041587635.1 Pontibacterium sp.
GACGAATACGGCGGCGTCTCCGGATTGATCACCATCGAAGATGTTCTTGAACAGATTGTCGGTGAAATCGAGGATGAACATGATATCGAAGAGGACGACGGCAATATCAAACCGTTTGCTGACAACGGTTATATCGTCAAAGCCCTCACCCCGGTGGAAGACTTTAACGAGTTCTTTGACGTCGGCTTGTGTGAAGACGACTTCGATACAATGGGTGGACTGGTGACTCAGCGTTTTGGACACCTGCCGCAAAAAGATGAACAGGTCGATTTTGACGGCTTCAGCTTTAAGGTTTTATCGGCTGACAACCGTCGCATCCGCCTGTTACAAGTCACGCCAAAAGCTAGCACCTGATTGATGTTGATCCTGCGTCTGTTGCTGTCCCTGCTCGCTGGCGCTTCAGCAACAGCCGCCCTTGCGCCGTTTAACATTGTCTGGCTCGCGCCCGTCGCCCCCCTGCTCTTTTACCTTATTTTAAGTACGGCCCCACAGCGCAATTCATGGCTGCTAGGCTGGTCCTTTGGACTCGGCTTTTTTGGTGCCGGGGTCTCCTGGGTATTTGTCAGTATCTACGAACACAGTGCTACACCCTTGCCCCTGGCCGTAGCACTGACCGCGCTTTTTGTATCAGCGCTCGCGCTGCTGTTTATGCTGCAAGGCGGGTGCTGGAAACGCTGGTTCAGTGGTCGCTGGGGCGCACTATCATTTATCGGAATATGGGTACTGGGTGAATGGCTGCGAAGCTGGTTACTCACCGGTTTTCCGTGGCTTTATCTCGGCTACGCAACACTGGATACCCCGCTGGCAAGCTGGGCTCCGGTTGGCGGGGTTTGGCTGAACTCGCTGATCGTCGCCGGCAGCGGTATTCTGTTGTTTGAGATACTACGGGAAAAAAGCTGGCGCCCGCGCGCAGGCTATCTCCTGCTCCTGATCGCACCATGGGCACTGCAGCCGTTCGTGAACACCACCTGGACAACTGCATCGGGAACACCACTGAACGTCACCCTCATTCAGGCTGACATTGACCAGGAAGACAAGTGGGATCCTCAACAGCGCGAAAGCATCCTCGCGCGGTATGAAGCCCTGTCCCTGCCTCGTAGTGGTGATGACCTGATCATCTGGCCTGAAACGGCAATCCCAACATTTTTTAGCCGGGCCGCCGAACAACTGACCCCAATGTTGGAACAATTCGACGCCGACAACACAACGTTGATCAGCGGCTTGCCAACCTCATCCCGCGACCCGGACTCCCAGCGACGGCTCTACCACAACAGCATTGCAGTGCTCAGCAACGGCAGTGGTGTTTACCACAAAGAGCGCTTAGTACCCTTTGGTGAATACATACCAATGGAACACTATCTGCGCGGCGCGCTGGAATTCTTCAATTTACCGATGTCGAGCTTTAGCCTGCCTTTATCCGACAAGCAATCACTTCTGAACGTACAAGGTCACCTCATGTCAGCCGCCATCTGCTATGAGATTGCCTACCCTGAACTGGTGCGTGAAAGCAGCCAGCAAGCCGCATTTATTCTGACCGTGTCCAACGACACCTGGTTTGGTCATTCGATTGCACCGGATCAGCATATGCAGATCGCCCGCATGCGCGCACTGGAAAGTCAGCGCTGGATTATCCGCAGCACCAACAACGGAATATCGGGTCTGATCGATCCGTACGGCAACGTGACTCAACAAGCACCACGTTATACACAGGCTATCCTGACTGGCTCAGTGCAGCCACGACAGGGACTGACTCCGTTTCAGCAGTTCGGAAGCTGGCCCGTTGTAGCGTTCAGCTTTTTACTCTGCATTGTTGGTTTAGGTCGCCAGAAATTATCCTTCAACGATAGCGCCCGCTCACTTCGTCCAAACCTTCGTCACTGATCACTTCTGACAGAAACCACCCCGGCACATATTTTCCGACACACATCTCATAGTGTTCACCGTCGGCATAATGCACCGTCAAACTGAATCCCATCGCGGGCTGATGATTGAGCCCGACAACCCGATCATCACCGGGTTTAAGCCCCAATATTGAGATAAGCTCCTGAGTGTCGGAGTTGCCGTGCTTAATCTCAACCCGTTCTATTAGCCGACTGGAATCGTTAACCAACTGAACAGATAACATCTGCGCGGGACGCTCGGCACCGGCATAAAATCCTAATGCCGCGGCACTGGTACTTAAGACCAGTGCCAGCAGCAGACACCACCGACCATTGCGAATACTCATAATATCAAGC
>NZ_JBFGYC010000621.1:0-2233 GCF_041587635.1 Pontibacterium sp.
GCTTACCGTTCGCCAAGTTTGCGATGATGTGCAAGATGCCGGGTATGTTACTGGATAAAACCAGCCCGCTCTCGATGCAAGGTAGTTATCTACCATCCCTGATGCCCTATGGCTGGGAGTTCTTCAAGGCCTGTTTCCCTGCAAAGTATGTGCAGGGCAAGGCCGCATTAAAAGCATTACAGGAACATGCCCAGCAAGCGGATCGGGATCTGTTGGCGCTGACGGGCACGGCGGATCTGATTAAGTCCGAAGGTTGCCTGGGACTGTTTGCAACAGAAGACGGTTTTGCTACCGCGCAGCAAGGCGATCTGAAAGAGCGTCGGGAGCAGGGGGTTAATCTCCAGTTTCTGAACGCAAAGCAGGTGCGTGACTTAGAACCTGATCTTGCAGGTTTTCACGCCGGTGGCGTTTTTTATCCCGACACTCGCTTTACGGTCAGCCCGTTGGAGCTGAGTCGTCGATATGCGCATCACTTTACCGCCAATGGCGGGATTATTGCGCAGGATGAAGTATTGGCAGTGAAGCCTAAAGAAGACGGTGTCGATCTGCGTTTGTCGCAGCATTCTGTTAGTTTTGATCGTGTGGTGATCTGCACGGGTGTGGCATCTAAAGCGCTGCTCGCACCGTTGGGTGTGAAAGTGCCGCTGGTAAGCGAGCGTGGATATCATCTGACATTGGATATTGGCGATAAACAGCTCAGCCGTCCGGTTGGCTGGTTGGATAAAGCGGTGTTTTTGACACCAATGGCTGATGGTGTGCGTCTCGCCGGTACGGCGGAGTTTGCGTCTGCGGATGCGCCACTGAACCCGCAGCGTGCAGAAACCATGTTAGAACATGCCAAAGTTATGCTGGATGATACACCGGAGATCAAATCGACCTGGGTGGGTAGTCGTCCATCAACGCCGGATTCCTTGCCGGTGATTGGTCCGTTAGAGCAACATCCTCGGATCAGTGTTGGATTTGGTCATGGGCACTTGGGTTTGACCTTCGGTGCCATTACCGGCCAGCTGATTGCTGAGAGTATTCAGGGGCAGATTCCATCTGTCGACCTAACACCATTTTCCGCTGCACGTTTTAGCTGATACGCGGCGACCAGAGAACAAAAATAAAGGTACATTTATGATTATTAAAGGCGGCATCAATATTTGTGGATTGACCATGGGCGTGATCTCATTGGAATCCTACTTTCCGAAACCTGATGGCCATATTAAGCATCCGGGTAGTTTCGATTTCCCTGTTTTCTATAAAACGGTGCAGGGGGCGACGATTGACCGCTTAATCCGCGAACGCGATCCTGAGCTGCTGAAACCCTTTATCGAAGCGGCACAGGAACTGGAGCGTGAAGGCGTGAAGGCGATCACCGGTAGCTGCGGTTTTCTGGCCCTGCATCAGAAAGAGATCGCCGATGCCGTGGATGTCCCGGTCTTTATGTCTAGCCTGATTCAAGTCCCGCTGGTTTCCCGTATGCTGAAACGTGACCAGAAAGTTGGTGTCGTTGTCGCCAATAGTGATGCCTTGTCTGAGGATCATCTGAAAGGTGTCGGTATTGCTGATGAGCCGATCGTGGTGGCGGACATGCAGGAGCAAAAGCAGTTTGCTGAAGTGATTCTGCGTGGTGAGACCAATGATCTGGATATGGACCTGTTCGAAGAAGAGCTCTGCTCAGTGGTTCAGAATATGCTGGATCAGAACCCGGATGTGGGTGCAGTGGTGTTGGAGTGTACGGATCTGTCCCACTTTGCACCCAAACTACAGGCTCGATTTGGATTGCCAATCTTTGATCTGAGCAGTCTGACCCGGATGGTCGCCGCGACCGTGGATCGCCAGATCGCCTGATTGATTCGCGATACCGTGCAGTCGATGACTGCGCGCCAGGCCCACTCTAAAGCCGGTTCGGACTGCACTCTGAACCGGCTTTTTTGTGTCCGAAAATTTCACTATGAATGAAATATCAGGCGATCTTATACATTGTTCAAAATTCTTTAATTGACCTATTTTGGTGCATACGGATAATGCCGCCTTCTTTCCATCTCGCTGAAGTGTATTCCGCCATCCATGCAACCATCAAATCTGCCACAAAGCGGTCTTTTCTGGACCCTGTCTGCCTACACCGTATGGGGGCTGATGCCCTTGTTCTATCAGTACCTCAAAGGTGTTGAGGCGATGGAGATCTTTGCCTTGCGTGTGCTGTGGTCGGTTCCGCTGATGGCGTTGCTCTTGTGGCTGACGGTCA
>NZ_JBFGYC010000622.1:0-2231 GCF_041587635.1 Pontibacterium sp.
CGTGCGGCGGATTTGGTACGCAAGGTTCGTAACGAAAGCTCACCGTCTATGATGGAAAAGTTTCTCGCTGAATATGGTCTGACGACGAAAGAGGGCGTGGCCTTGATGTGTCTGGCTGAAGCGCTGTTGCGTGTACCGGATTCCATCACGGTTGACGCACTGATTGAAGATAAAGTGGCGCACGGTAACTGGCGCAGCCATCTGGGTAAGGCGAACTCCTCTCTGGTGAACTCATCAACCTGGGCGTTGATGTTGACCGGCAAAATGATCGCGCCGGAAGAAGACCAGAAAAAAGGTGTTACGAAAACGCTGCGCTCAATGGTGAAGCGATTGGGCGAGCCTGTGGTCCGTACCGCAGTGGGTCAGGCGATGAAAGAGCTGGGCCGTCAGTTTGTACTGGGTCGTACGATCGAAGAAGCGACTAAACGCGCGAGTAAATACGAAGCTCAGGGTTATTCCTACTCCTACGATATGCTGGGTGAAGCGGCGCGTACCGATGCGGATGCATTGCGTTATCACGCGGCGTACGCCAAAGCGATCAACGAACTGTCTGCGGCGTGCACGCACGCTGATATCCGGATGAATCCGGGCATCTCCGTTAAATTGTCTGCACTGCATGCGCGCTATGAATTTGGTCAGCGTGACCGTGTGATGAAAGAGCTGGTGGAACGCACGCGTTCACTGGCATTGCAGGCAAAACAAGCCAACATGGGCTTCAACATCGACGCGGAAGAAGCCGATCGTCTGGATCTGTCTCTGGATGTGATCGAAGCCGTTTTGTCTGATCCGGCACTCGAAGGCTGGGAAGGGTTTGGCATCGTTGTGCAGGCATTTGGCCCGCGTGCGTCCCATGTGCTGAACTGGCTGTATGTATTGGCGACCAATCTGGATCGCAAGATCATGGTACGTCTGGTTAAAGGCGCATACTGGGATGCCGAGATCAAACGCGCTCAGGTACTGGGTCTGAATGGTTTCCCAGTCTATACCCGTAAAGTGAACAGCGATGTGTCTTACATGTGCTGTGCTGAAAAACTGCTGGGTATGACCGATCGTATCTATCCTCAGTTTGCGACGCACAACGCACACTCCGTTGCCTCCATTTTGCATATGGCCCGTGATATGGGCGCTGAGCAGTACGAATTTCAGCGTCTGCACGGCATGGGCGAATCCCTGCACGATACCGTATTGAAAAACAGCAACACCCGTTGCCGTATTTATGCACCGGTCGGTGCGCATCAGGATCTGCTGGCGTACCTGGTGCGCCGTTTGTTGGAAAACGGGGCCAACAGCTCCTTTGTAAACCAGATTGTGGACACCAGCATCCTGCCGGAAGAGATTGCACGCGACCCGTTTGATGCGGTGAGAGCACAAGGTGATCAGGTCTCCAGCACCATGATTGCACGTCCTGCTGACCTGTACGGTGAAGGCCGTGTGAATGCACGTGGCTGGGATATTACCGATCCGGTTGCTATGGAACTGCTGGAAGCTGAACGTTTTGGCTTCCTTGAGCATCAGTGGCAGGCACAGCCGATGGTCGCGGGTAATGTCATCAGTGAAGTGGGTGATCGCAATCAGATCAACGTCACCAATCCGGCTGCACCCGATGATCTGGTGGGTTGTGTGATTGAAGCGTCTGCGGACGATATCGAAGATGCCATCATTGCGGCGCAGAATGGTTTCACGGCATGGTCTGCAACGCCTGCGGCACAGCGTGCAGAATGTCTGCGTAAAGTCGCTGACCTGTTCGAAGAACACGCGGCAGAACTGTTCAGCCTGACCACCCGTGAAGCGGGTAAGAATATGCTGGATGCGGTCGGCGAATTGCGTGAAGCGGTGGATTTTGCCCGTTACTACGCAACTGAAGCCCTGCGCAACGAACACAACGGTGAAGCCCGTGGTGTGATTACTTGTATCTCTCCGTGGAACTTCCCTCTGGCAATCTTCTCCGGTCAGGTGCTGGCTGCATTGGCAGCGGGTAACGCGGTATTGGCTAAACCGGCGGATCAGACGGCATTAATCGCCGCGCGTGCGGTTGAGTTAATGCGCGAAGCGGGTATTCCTGCGGATGCCTTGCAGCTTCTGCCGGGCAGCGGTGTGAATGTGGGTGCGCCGCTGACCTCTGATGCACGTATTGCCGCATCTATGCCTACCGTTGAGCACTGCATGAAAGCAGGTGCTTCTGTTATGGTGATGTCTCACCGTGGTCGCCCGGAAGAAGGCAAGGCAGATAA
>NZ_JBFGYC010000623.1:0-2223 GCF_041587635.1 Pontibacterium sp.
ACAAAATAGCAAAGAGTTTAGCCATTAAGGCTCTAGTGGAGTGACAAATAATCTGTGAATCAATGCCAAAAATGGCGCGCGATTACAGAAAAGTCCCATCTTTCCGGAGGGTTGTCGGCGTTTCACAGACTCCTCTGTCAACCTGTCGCTTTTTAGCAACACGCCTAAAGGCCCATTTCTCGGTACTTTTACACCAACCCTCTTTTCACTGTCGCCATAAGCAGACAGATTCCTGGTATTTTCAGGCAGATTCTCTGACACTCACCGCTCACACATAACAAAACTGCCCAAAAAAACCAATAACCATTTGTTTTATAAAGACTTAAATAATCTTGGCACGCAGATTGATATATACATCCTGATTTTTAAATACAGTCTTTTATTTTGAAGGAATCAATTATGAAAAAGATGTCTGCAATCGCTCTGGTTACTGCTCTTCTGGCAACGCCAGTTGCTGTACTGGCAACTGAAACCACAGAAGCTGAAAAGCCTACCGCTTTCGAACAGCTGGACCAGAACAACGATGGCAAGATCAGTGCTGTTGAAGCAAAAGATACTGCACCACTGGTTCAACAGTTTGAAGAACTGGATGTTAACAAAGACGGTTACCTGACCGAGGCGGAGTTTTCACTCATTCAGACCGATACGGAAACAACTGCGTACCTATCTGCTAAAAACGCTGTATTTACTCTGTAAGTAATAGCGTTAGCGTCCTGAACCATATCCCTCCCAACTGATGGTTCAGAAGCGCTCTTACAGGCCATATCTCCTACCCTACCTACCAGGATATGGCCTGCCCCTTTTGTAATATGGACTTAACCTCATGGACGCTTTGGTAGATAATTCCAATAAATGTTCAACTTATACCCAGCCGTTCATGAATCAATCACGTTTCGCTAACTGGCG
This sequence comes from Pontibacterium sp., assembly GCF_041587635.1. Classification (NCBI taxonomy): domain Bacteria; kingdom Pseudomonadati; phylum Pseudomonadota; class Gammaproteobacteria; order Oceanospirillales; family Oceanospirillaceae; genus Pontibacterium; species Pontibacterium sp. The sequence goes on from NZ_JBFGYC010000623.1 coordinate 907, forward strand.
TCCAAATTCGCTGAAACAACTTGTACTGGTCGCATTTATCCTCGTGGTAATGCCACTGGGCATCTTGCTGTTTCAAGCCAGTAACGCATTAGTCGAACAATCCGCCATGGGGCGTGATCTCGCACGCCAGTCGCTTGAGATCAGCCGTCGCGGTCAATCGATGCAACAATTGGCAGAAGACATTACCCGCGCATCCCGCCAATACAAAATTCTAGCTCGGGAAGAGATCAAGCTACGTCTGATCGATCAGATCAATAACTATCGCCAACTGCTGACGATTCAGAGCTTTGCTCTGGATGCCAGCGATCATATCCACCTGATTTATGAACATCTGGATAAACTGACAGATTCCAACTTTGATCCAGAGGGACTGTTGCTCATCAGCCTGACACGAGACCTCAATGTCCGCTTGGATCAAGCACTGGATGTACGCTTGAAAGACCTGAATACCGTGGCACACAACACCCAGAACGCGCTGGTTGTACAAGCGTCTATTCTAATTGGCATGTCCGCTCTGATGATGGTTTTCTTTAGCCGCCGTATCAGCCGCCCCGTTCTAAGGCTGGGCAGCCGGATCCGAGCATTGGGTCAGGGTGAACGCACCTTCGGTACCCGAGTTGGAGGCCCCCGAGAACTGGTTGAACTGGACGAACAGCTCGACTGGCTAGGGCAAGAGCTGCAACAGTTAGAAGGTGAAAAGCAGCGGTTTCTTCGCCACATGTCACATGAACTCAAAACGCCACTCACCACATTACGCGAAGGCTCAGACCTGCTGGCGGAAGAAGTCGCCGGCCCACTGAACGACTCGCAGCAAGAAATTGTTGGGTTATTGCAATCCAACGCGCACGAACTGCAGTCCCTGATCGAGCAGCTTCTGGATTACAATCGTCTGGGACAGCAAGAACCGATCCAGCCACAAGAACTGGACCTGCGTAAGCTGGTAAATGAAGCGCTAACGCCCCATAAGCTGCAGCTGGAGCAGAAAAAGATTCAGGTCAGATTGCCCGAGAAAAAGGTATACTGGCATACAGATCGAGCGATGCTGCTGCGTATTCTGACAAATCTTATATCCAATGCAGCACACTACGGCACCGCAAACGGGGTGCTATCCATACAGCTGGAACCACTGAAAAATCAGCTTCTGGTCGATGTAGAAAACAGTGGCCCGGTTATCCCGGATGACGATGTTCCCCACCTGTTCGAACCCTTCTATCAGGGCAGTCATAAGCGTGCCGGAGCCATAAAGGGCTCGGGGATCGGCCTGAGTATTGCCCAAGACGCCGCACATGCTCTGAAATCTGAACTAAGCTTGCACCG
>NZ_JBFGYC010000624.1:0-2207 GCF_041587635.1 Pontibacterium sp.
AACAGCCAACGCCATAAACAGCATCAGCTGTTTGATGTCATTTGTACGCTGATAGCCCGCAATTGCAACAGCAGCAAAAAGCGCACTGACAACAATTGCAATTATATTACTGAGTTTCGAAGTATTGTGTTTATCCTCAGACACACCATTCTCCCTAACTTAGGCCTGTTTAGTTCAGCTCAGCTAACAAGTCTTCATCCGGGTGAACACACTCCAGCTTGACGCCGGTTTCCGCTTCAACCTCTGGAATCATGAACGAGTCATCTTCACACGCGAAGCAGATAGAGGTGCCGGATGCACCTGCTCGCCCGGTACGCCCGATACGGTGTACATAATCATCAGGATCGTCTGGCAGCTGATAGTTGATGACATGAGTGACACCATCAATATGAATACCACGGCCCGCTACATCCGTTGCCACCAACACCTGTATCTTCCCACTACGGAAGTCCTCAAGTGTACGAATTCGGCGCTGTTGAGTGATCTCACCAGACATCAGTGCCGCACGAATACCGTCTTTCTGCAAACGCTCAGACAACGAGCGAGTCTCATGACGGCGATTGCCAAACACGATAACTTTTTCGATATTATTGATACGGATATAGTTACGCAGCAGTTTGTACTTCTCTTTGCTGGAAACTAAAAAGACTTTCTGCGCAACGTTATCAGTGGTCTTCTTTTCTGGCTCTATTTCGATCTGTACCGCATCCAGTGTCCACTGGCGCGCCAGATTCATAATGTCGTCCGAAAACGTAGCGCTGTAGAGCAGCGTCTGCCGATCCTGACCCTTACGTGGTGTCGCACGAATGATACTGCGAACGTCCGGAATAAAGCCCATAGACAACATACGGTCAGCTTCATCCAGAACCAAGACCTCCACGTTCCAGAGGTCCACTTCTTTGTTATTCACAAAATCCAGCAAACGACCGGGGGTCGCCACTAAAATATCAACCGGCTTCATCTTCAACAACTGACGCTGCTTGTCATAATCCATGCCACCAACCAATGACACTACATGAAGGTCAGCGTGTTTGGACAAACCTTCCGCGTCTGCTGCAATTTGCATTGCAAGCTCACGGGTTGGCGCAACAATCAATGCACGCGGTTCGGCCAGACGCCGGCGCTCTTCGATTGGGAAGTCCAGCAGGTCGGTAATAATCCCCAGTAGAAAGGCTGCTGTCTTACCAGTACCGGTCTGCGCCTTACCAATGATATCTTTACCCGCTAACGCCGTTGGGATCGTCTCTGCCTGAATACCTGTCGCGTACTCGAAGCCTTGATCAGCAATGGCGTGCAGCACAACATCCGGCAGGTTGAAGTCCTGAAAACGCATTTTGCCTTCAACCACAGGCACGGAATACTTAGATGCGTCCCACGCAGCACGGCTCTCTTTCTCCTGACGCGGCTTATTACGGGAATTATTACCCCGACGGCGACGACGCTGTTTTGGTCTCTCAGCACCTGATCCTGACGCTTCAACCGGGGCAGTAGTCTCGTTCTGTTTCTCTTCGATACTCAAAGTATTCATCCGTATTAAGCAAAGTTGCGTCGGTATGGCGGCAGCGCATCCAGTAGCTTTCGTCCGTAACGACGACTGACCACACGACGATCCAACAAGGTAATGACGCCCCGGTCCTGCTCTGTTCGAAGCAAGCGACCCGTGGCCTGAGTGAGACGCATAGACACCATGGGCACTGCCCATTCTTCAAATGCATTACCGCCCTGCATCTCAATCCACTCTGCCATCGTTGCGTCAACCGGATCATCCGGGACACCAAACGGCAGCTTGGTAATAATCACTTCGGTCAGGTATGAACCAGGCAGATCAACCCCTTCTGCAAACGATGCCAACCCAAATATTATGCTGGCTTCATCCTTATCAATCTGTTTTTTATGGCGGGAGATGATTGCATGTTTAGCCAAATCACCCTGCACAAGCACCCTATTCTTAATGGAATCAGGTATTCGTTCAAGCACTGTAAACATTTGCCGCCAGGAACTAAACAAAACCAGCACCGCTGACATTTTGGGCAGATGCTCTTCCAAATACTCAGCCACCTCTTCGGTATGCTGATCCGGTGTCTTAGGATCTGTTTTCATTGCAGGCACGTATAGCTCCCCGCAACTATAAAAATCAAACGGACTTTGTAAGCGCACATAGCTGGACCCATCAGGCAGACCAAGGTCAGCACTCATCCTCGAGAAGC
>NZ_JBFGYC010000625.1:0-2199 GCF_041587635.1 Pontibacterium sp.
CATCCAGCACGATGCCTAATTCTTTTGCTTCATCCGCTTTGATTACACGACCAGTTAACGTCAGTTCTGCGGCACGTTGATAGCCAATCAGACGCTGCAGGAACCAGGCACCGCCATCACCCGGGATGATCCCCAGATTGACAAAAGTCTCACCAAACATTGCTTTGCTGGATGCAATGCGGATGTCGCACATGCATGTCAGGTCAAAACCTGCGCCAATGGCAGGTCCGTTGACGGCCGCAATCACCGGGATTTCTGCTTCAGACATTGCCAGTGGGATGCGCTGGATGCCGGCGCGATATTTCTCCTGCACTTCATATACATCGCCGCCAAAAGCGGCATCTTTATGCTCAGTGTCCCGCAGTTGCATCTCTTTGATATTACCACCCGATGAGAACGCGCTGCCGGCACCGGTCAACACCAGAACGGACACTTCCGGGTTGCGGTTCGCCCACGCGACTGTAGTGCAGATATCGTCGATCAGGTTGCAACCGGTCAGGGCATTGCGCAGGTCATCGCGGTTGAAGGTTAGAAGCGCGACACGATCTTCGAGTGTCAGCGTTGCATCTGAAAGAGAGGGATATGCCGGGATGCTGGCCATAAAAACATTTCCTTGGTTTTTGTTTTTCTAAGGTGCACAGCATAAGTGATTATGTGGCATGGGTCTAAGGGAAAGTACTTATTTTGGGTGTGGGTATGTGCTTCAAATCGTAGCAATACTAGTGTGCATCGCTTTACCAATTGATCAATTTTGATGCACTTTTAGTGACTATGGAGACTGAAGGTTTTTCGAAAAATAATAATAACCCATAGATTTGAATGAGTTGGAATGCTTTTGAGCATAGTGGCATGGCTGATGCTTTATCTTATACAGAGAATCAGATAGCGGGCACTGCGTTGAAACTCAGTAAAAATAATAACGTGCAGGCCTTGAGAAAGATAAACAGTTCACAGTGGGTGATGGCTATGCCAGTTGCAAGAATTGATCTGCTGGAAGTATGCAGCGAAGAACAGAAAGCGCGATTAGTACGCGATGTGGAACAGGCGATCAGCGATGCGATTACAGTGCCCGTAGAGCGGGTGAAAATTGTCTTGATTGATCAGACACTGATGGGTACAGGGGGTATGGATGCTAATGCCCATTGACGTACGCCATAAAAAACGCCGCGACACAGCGCGGCGTTTTTAACAGGGCGGAATACTTAGTATTTGTAACCCACGCCAACCATGTAAACCCAAGGGTCAATTTCAACAGTACCAATATCGGCACCGTTCAGGCTGGCATCAGAATCGATATCGATGTACCAAACCGCGGCGTTCAGCACAACGTTATCAGACACTGCGTAATCAACCCCAGCCTGTGCTGCCAGACCCCAGGAATCGTCCAGTTTCAGATCACCCAGTGTGCTTTCTTCAGAGAAGAACGTGGTGTAGTTCACACCTACGCCAACGTAAGGCTGTAGCGCTGATTGGGTATCCATCGGGTAGTACTGCAGAGACAGTGTTGGTGGCAGGTGTTTAGTGTCACCAATCTTAGTGCCGTTCGCGGTGATGTCGTGTTTGAACGGTGTTGCTGCCAGCAGTTCCAGGCCTAGCTTATCCGTCAACATATAAGACGCGGTGATGCCCAGCTGTTCGTTGTTGCCCAGACCTCCATTCAGAGTATCCAGCGTGCTTCCTGCTTCCATGGTTTCAGTCGGCTGTACAGACGCTACACCTGCGCGAACGATGATGTCACCCGCTTCATATGCGGATGCTGCGGAAGAGGCTGCCAATACTACGGCACCGATAAGGGTAGATACGGCTGTTTTATTCATGAGTGCGCTCCATAGCGGTAATGCTTAATTCAAGTTGGGGGCATTTAACCACTGGAACCGTGTGGTTTTATTGATCTGGATTCGAGGTTTTTAGCTGTAACTTCCACAGGAGCGTGGTTCTTGTCATATGTCAAGAAAGGTGATTTGTTGACTCTAAAAATCATTTTTAAATCATAAAGTTAGACTACATCAATGAATGCTGATATAGCGTGTGCATTGCAGCAATTTGGGCGAGTCTGCAGTGTGGATTGGCGTGAATGTTGAGGGGTATTTATTGTAGTTAGTAATCGTAATTAGAGATGAACTGTCCGTTTTAGTCCTGAATATTGGAAGTTCTTACCGTTGGCGCACATTGTAGCGTATGCCAAGGCACAAAAAAGAC
>NZ_JBFGYC010000626.1:0-2199 GCF_041587635.1 Pontibacterium sp.
CTGCAGACAACGCTACTTCACTGTGGTCAAAACCCTGGTGAACACGGTAGGAGATAGCACGATCATTGTAGAGAGACGCAAACACCTCTTTGATCGCGTGTTTTACGTTGTCCAAACCGCGGATATTCAGGAAGGTCTCTTGTTGACCAGCAAACGATGCGTCCGGCAAGTCTTCGGCGGTTGCCGACGAACGTACGGCAACGGAAAGGTTCGTATTATCGCCGCACATTTCGACGAACGCGCCTTCAATGGCTTCATTAAGCGCAGGCTGGAACGGTGCATCCATGATCCAGCCACGGATCATCTTACCAGTGTCAGCCAGCTCGATAACATTATCCGTATCCAGCGCTGTTAGAGTTTCGTTAATTTTCTCTTCCAGGCCACCATGCTGGAGAAAATCCCGGAAGGCCAGTGCTGTCGTTGCAAATCCATTTGGTACTTTTACGCCCGCGTTACTCAGTTGGCTGATCATCTCACCCAAAGACGCGTTCTTTCCACCGACCGTTTCGACATCATTCATGCCCACCTGGTCAAGGCGCAGTACGTAATCCTGCACTCTGATTTTCTCCCACTCGCACGTGCTTAAATCATGCTTTGATCATCGATATAAGTAACAGATCATACTTCAGTTTTAAAAAAAAGATGAGAATAATTTGCAACTCGCTTGGTACAGATCAAAGATTGAGAAATACCCTTCAGCCTACAGTGTCATTCACTCAAAGAATTGGGGGAAAGCACTTACTTAACGAACAAAAATTGTTGGTTTTTCAATCTCATAAATCGCATCATCAACCTGATCCAACTTACTTTGCATCACCGCGCGAGCATCACTCAGACCACGGTTGTAGTAATACGCACCCATTTCAGATGAAATAAAATCCAGTAAAAACTCGGCATCAAACTGTCCGAGATCCTGATCAAGCTCAACACTAAAGTAACGTTTAAGCTTCTCAACGATTAACGCTTTCTCTTCCGCTGAGAATTTAATTTCTGACATCGTGATTCCCTCATCTATGTGATCTTTTATCCCAGTGAGCCTACACGGTCTGCGAATCCGCTGCCGCCTCTCGCCGCAATGCCAGCGGACTTTCCCCGAACTGGCGCCGAAACGCCCGACTCAACGCCTCTCCCGAACCATAACCATAGCGCCGGGCAACGGTCTGAATACGCTCTCCACGCTCAACATCCTGTCGTGCCAATACCATGCGCCAACGTCTTAAATACGCCATGGGCGTTTCACCCACAATTTGAACAAACAGCTCGGCAAAACGACTTAATGACAATCCCGCAATTTGAGCCAAATCCTCGTTACGCCACACTTTTTCCGGCCGCTCATGGATAGCAACAATCGCTCGACTGATTCTTGCGTCAGACAACCCATTGAGTAACCCAGGCTCAGTTGCACCTTGTTCAATCTGGGCACGCAGCAACCGTACCATTAACACTTCACCCAGCCGGTTCAGCACCGATCCAAAACCACAACGTTGCGCGTCGCCTTCTGCTTTGAGCAGTTGAACCAGCATACCGGTTTCAGCGTTATCAGAAATATCCAGCTCAATCAGTGACGGTAATGCTGATAACAGAGGATTGGCCTGCCCTCCCCAATCAGTGCACGCCCTGAACATCGGCACATAGCCTTCTTGCTCAGAACCGCACATCAATTTCAGCGGTGACAGCAACACCCGGTTAGGCAGATCATTTCCCGGCTGGCAAAACACGATCAGATTGGCACCCTCGCTTGTTGCTGGAGAGACCGATAACGAAAAGCGGGAAATCAGTGCCGACAAACGGTCAAAACGGCTCATATCGTAGTTTTAGTCATATATTATGGATTTATATAACAGTATGCCCTGCTAGGATTGATAGCAACACCCATATTTCTCCTATACGAGGACACACGCATGCTGATACCCCGCCAGAAAACACCTGACCTTCAGGTTGAAACGCTTGATAACGGCACCTTTACCCTCTCCGATGAAAACTCCGAACGTGGCACGGTTATCTGCTTTTATCGCGGCCTGCATTGCCCGATCTGCGCCACCTATCTGAAAGAATTTGAAAAACAGGTGCCTGAGTTTGCCGCACGCGGTGTAAAGGCCATTGCCATCAGCTCTGACTCTGCGGACCGCGCGCGCGCCATGGCCGACAAAATTGATGCCCAGAATCTACGCATTGGATATGGTCTGGACCTGAAAAAAG
>NZ_JBFGYC010000627.1:0-2196 GCF_041587635.1 Pontibacterium sp.
ACGTCACACAAATGACACCCCAAGGTGCTCATCAGCAACATCTCTCTCATTCAAATCACCTGAAAATATGCTTACAATCTGTAGGTTTAAAGCTCCGATGCCGGCACTGTAGCCGTACCACCGGTTGAGCGGAAGGAAAAGATGAAGCCTAGTATAACGCCGATTGATCGAGAAATTCGCCTTGGGGATGACGAGTTCATCGTAAGCAAAACCGATACCAAAGGAATTATTACCTACTGTAACCGGGTGTTTATGCATATTGCCGGATACAGTGAAGCCGAGCTACTTGGAAAGCAGCACAATATCGTCCGCCACCCCGATATGCCACGCGGTGTATTCCGATTTCTATGGCAAACCCTCCAAGACGGCGACGAATTTTTTGGCTACGTAAAAAACATGTGTAAGAGCGGCGCCTATTACTGGGTGTTTGCCAATGTTACCCCTGACTACGACGCAAGAGGCAGAGTTGTGGGATATTATTCCGTGCGCCGTAAGCCAAGTGATCAGGCTATCGCAGCACTAGCCCCCATCTATAAAGAGATGCTTGAGTTGGAAGCCCGCACCGGCGCGAAAGATGGACCTGACGCTTCAATACGCTTATTGCAGGAAAAACTTGATGCAATGGGTACCACCTACAATGACTTGGTCATGAGTCTGGATAATTAATCCGTAGCCGATATGAATAATCAAAAAAATTACCAGAACGGTACCAGTCAGGGCATCCCCATGCTGCGTACCCGCAATTTAATCATTTCGTCATCCATTCCCTTACTTATGGCGGCAACTTGTCTGACCGTAATACTGACCAGCGGTTTGTACTGGTGGCTGTTGATTCCTATGGGATTTTCCATCGGCTTGGGTATCTATACGTACGTTAGTCACAGCCATGCCATTGATGGATTGGAACGTATCTTTTTCACCCTAAAAGAAGCGAATCAAGGCAACCTTAGCGGCCGTATTACCCGCATGGCAGGCCTGGGTGAAGTAGGTATGGTCGCGTGGGAGCTCAACGACTTACTCGACCGTGTAGAGTCCTATCTCCGCGAAGTGGACTCCTGCTTTAAACATGTATCTGAAGGCAACTACGACAGACTGGCGCTTTACAAAGGCCTCCCCGGACAGTTACGCCAGTCCCTCATCAGAATCAACGAGTCCCTGGCCAAAATGCAGGCCGGACAAGAGTTTTTGGCCGCCAATGCCCTGCACTCAGAGCTTCATAACCTCAACACGGGTCACCTGATACGAAACCTGAAGCTAACGCAGGCCGATCTGGTCAAGATTTCGGACGAAATGGCGCAAGTTGAAGGCATTGCCACTCGCAACGGTGAAGTGGCAGACAATAGCCAAAGCGCTGTTAATGCGATGGCTACATCGTTGGAAAATATCAGTGGCAACATCGAATCAGTCAGCAGCGTTATCCACCAACTCGAGCAAGATAGCAAGCGGGTAACCGAGTCGCTTTCAATAATCACCGACATCGCAGACCAAACTAGCTTACTGGCATTAAACGCAGCCATTGAAGCCGCTCGCGCAGGAGAACAAGGGCGCGGATTTGCCGTCGTGGCAGATGAAGTTAAAGCACTCTCAAACCGCACAAAAGAAGCGGCCATTGATGTTAGCCAAACCATCGATAGCTTTAGCCAGCGTGTGCACGAGATGGTTGAACAATCAGAATCGTCTACTCGCGCTGCCTCCGAAGTCACTGAAAAAATCGAAGATTTCCGCCATCAATTTTCAGAAATCGCCTCTTCTGCAGAAGACACTAAACGCTTTGTTTCCTATGCGAAGGACAGAACTTTTGGTTCTTTGGCGAAAGCCGACCACGTTATCTTCAAACAAAATGGTTATCTCGCTTTAGATACCAGCGAGAACCGAGACCCAGAAATTGCTGCAATATCAACAACTCACACCGAATGTCGCCTCGGAAAGTGGTATTACGAGGGCTTTGGGCAAGAGGAGTTTCGACATACGTCTAGTTACCAAGCACTTGAACTTCCTCATGCGGCAGTGCACCATGCTGTACAGCAGGCAGTATCTTTACGCGACGAAAATTGGCAGAAACATGCTGAAGTTCGTGAAAAGATCGTTGACGCTATGCGGAATGCAGAAGAAGAAAGTTACAAAATACTGCAATATATCGATGACATGATTGAGGAACGTCATTCGATAGATGGATCTGGCCAGCGCTGATTCAGC
>NZ_JBFGYC010000628.1:0-2196 GCF_041587635.1 Pontibacterium sp.
CTCCTGAATACAAACTCGAAGCTGCCAGCTTAGTATCGGATCAAGATTACTCCGTCCCTAGGGCTGCCCGCTCGTTAGGACTCATTTTAAGGTGCTGGAAGCCCGAATTGATCTCGGTGTAACTTCATCGAAAAGGGACGCTTCTCGACCCAAAACCATCGTCAGACGTGTGCGGAAAGGGACGCTGCTTTATGCCATGTGCAGTCATCGGTTGCTACGCTGGAGCTAGATTCCTAATGAAACACATCAGACATAGCCTAATCTTTACAAATACAAATCTAAATATAAATGCAACTAATTAGTATCTTAACCTATAGTTTTATGTAGTAACACATGAAACAGCGAGGGCTGTATTTATGGACCACTTGCTACAGCTTGATCAAATATGTTGCGGCTATAGCGATAATCTGATTTTAAACGGTCTGAGTTTTAATATAGATAGGGGGGCTATTGTTTGCCTACTGGGGCCGAGCGGTAGCGGAAAAACAACCGCTTTGCGGGCTATTGCCGGTTTTAATCCTTTACTGTCAGGCACAATAATCTTGGATAGAGACGTGATCTCTAGTGCGAAAAGTATGCTGGTTCCAGAAAAACGGAAGATCAGCATGGTATTTCAAGATTATGCATTGTTCCCCCACCTAACTGTCCAGGACAATATATCCTTCGGTTTACGCTCACTATCTCGCCGGGATAGAAAGAACATAGTAGATGAAATGCTGGAGCTGGTTCGTCTTCCGAATTTTGGTAAACGCTATCCCCATGAGCTTTCAGGCGGTCAGCAGCAACGGGTCGCGTTGGCCCGAGGCTTGGCCACGCACCCGCTACTACTTTTGATGGATGAACCCTTTTCCAATCTGGATGCAGGCTTTAAGAGACAGCTATATACAGAGGTTCGCGACATACTGAAAGATATGGGCATAACAACACTGGTGGTGACACATGACAAAGAGGAAGCGTTTACCGTTAGTGATAAGATGGGCGTGTTAGCAAACGGCCAGTTGCAGCAATGGGGCTCACCGGCGGAGTTGTTTCATCAACCTTGTAACAGGCAGGTGGCTACGTTTATAGGGGCAGGCCAGTTGATTCCCGCTTTAGCGATAAGGCGGGATCAACTCAAAACAGAGATTGGAATGATAACCCTATTCAATGGACAAGCAGCCTTGGAGCCAGGGGAGCAATGGGAAATTTTTGTACGGCCTCACGAACTTAATCTTGGCACAGATGCTAAGCTCGTACAGTGTGAAGTCATAAGAAAACAGTTTATGGGGAGTAAGACCCGTTATACCGTGGGACTTCCCTCCGGGAATGAGATTAACGTAGTAACATACGACGCCGCGACGTTTGAGGTGGGAGCCAATGTAGGGTTACAGTTAGAAACTGACAACCTAATACTATTTCAACACAACACGGCTACCTCCCGGATTACAGACAGACCCAAGGTCATCACAATACCGTCGTTAATACCCTGATGTGTAGTAATTCAGACTTGATCTAGCAGTACTTGTACGACCACATTGAATCCACATCCCAAAGCGGCCATGGTCACACCCAGCCGTTTGGCTACTTCTGAAATGTTGTAGCCTCGGTCAGTGACTTGTTTCACCGCTTCAATCTTGAACTCTTCGAGATAGCGTTTTCATGAATGGACACCTTTGTTGCGTTGATTTTAACGCAATCAAGCGTCTAGGGTGCTAGGGGCTTTCCAACCACAACAAACACTCCTTAGGCTAGACTGTATGTTGTTCGGATCCTATAGATCCGTACAACTCTTTCTGAGCCCTCATTATCCTAGGCCCGTCACTATGGTTTTCATCAAATTGAAGTTGGAAAGTTGTTTAATTACTGGTTTTGAAGAATATAACTCCACTTCTTCGTTGGTTTTCTAGTGATGAGCTTCTACGCCTCCCCACCTTGACATATATGCGGGCTTGTTTTCTGGAGATGGAGATAGTGTTTATTGACTTTTCAATTAACGAGGCTTGGTTAACCAGCGATGATTTAGAAATGGTTTTGAGGTTGCTTGCCGCGCTTGTTGCGGGAGCACTGATCGGATTCGAACGCTCGTATCGTGGGAGACCTGCAGGTTTTCGTACGCATACGCTTGTCTGTGTAGCATCCAGCCTGCTGATGCTGGTAACAGTCTATGAAGCACACTGGGTCAGCGCCAACACAGAGTCCGTCAGGCTTGATCCAACC
>NZ_JBFGYC010000629.1:0-2193 GCF_041587635.1 Pontibacterium sp.
ATATCCGCAACCCGGACACTCACGATGCACCAGAAGGTATCGAAGAGCGCCGGATGCAGATCTACCGTGAATTGTTTTATAACAATGTGGAAGGTTTTCTGGCAGGAAACTTCCCGGTCATGAAGACAATTTCCAGTGCCGAATACTGGCATCGTACAGTGCGAAATTTCTTCGACCTGCATCGCTGCCATACCCCGTATTTCCTGGAAATCGGGCAAGAATTTATTGAATACGTCAATGGCGATCGTGTGCCGGATGATGCGGATCAGCCCTTTATGAAAGAGCTGCTCCATTACGAATGGGTTGAGCTGGCGCTTGATAGTTCGGAGGTGGATCTGCCTGTTGAAGGGGTAGATCCCAATGGGGATCTATTGGCAGGCCATCCTGTGCAATCTCCTCTGGCATGGTCTCTTGCATATCAGTACCCCGTGCACTGCATATGTGAAGAATACGTGCCGCAGGAACCCGGTGCCCAGCCAGCCTACCTGATTGCCTATCGCAATCGTGAGGATGCGGTGCAATTTATTGAGACCAATCCGGTCACGGCCCGCCTGCTTTATCTGTTGTCGGAGTCTGAAGAGATGACGGGTCACGAAGCGTTGCAGCAAATAGCGGTTGAGCTGCAACATCCGTCACCGGAACAGGTGGTGGCGGGAGGTTTACAAACCCTGGAGCAACTAAGGGCGAGTGGTGTCATCCTCGGAACCTTAGCGTAATAGAAAGTGTGTGATCAAACGCGTGAATAAGAGTGAAGGATTGAAGGAGCTAATACATGGCTAACGCACTGATAAATACCTATAACAAAGTGCATGATGTGCTGGACTACACCCGTCAGATGGACGGACTGGCGCCCCTGTTACTGCGTTTATATCTGGCTCCTGTTCTGATGCAGGCGGGTTATAACAAGTTATCGCATTTTGACGATACCGTTGCCTGGTTTGGTAATGCGGAATGGGGTCTTGGTTTACCGATGCCTGAAGTGATGGCTGCGATGGCGGCAGGGACTGAGTTCTTTGGTGGTCTGGCATTGATTATTGGTTTTGCGACCCGCTGGATCTCTATCCCTCTGATGATCACTATGCTGGTGGCAGCATTCTCTGTTCACTGGGAAAACGGTTGGTTGGCAATTGCCGATGCAAGCAGCTGGTTAGCCAATGATCGTGTTATGGAATCCGTAGATCGGTTGAATGCGGCAAAAGAGATCCTGCGTGAGAACGGCAACTATAACTGGCTGACAGGTCGTGGATCAGTGGTGATACTGAATAACGGTATTGAGTTTGCTATCACTTACTTCATCATGTTGCTGAGTTTGTTCTTTGTGGGTGGTGGTCGTTACTTCAGCGTTGATTACTGGCTGGCGAAGAAATTCCGTCCACAGGCTGTTGAATCTTAACCACAGCGGTTGATGTGACAAGCAAAAACTAAAGACAAAAAAGGGTGCCCATCGGCACCCTTTTTTAGTATCTGGGGGTAGAGCTGTGAGTACGTGTTACAGGCTTTTTTCCAGATCTTGCAGTTGTTGTCGCAGGACTTCGGATTGCACATCATCTTTTTTGAGCGCTTCCACCATATCCTCGATAACCGGGGCACAGCTATGGCTTGCACCCATTAACTCCTGCCAGAGCTTTTCGAGATCGGTACCCGGATCATCACGCAGACTCTTTTCATCCTGTAGGCACTGCAGGTAGTTGTTCAGATAGGTACCACTGACCGCACCTTTTTCTAACAGTTGTTGTGACAGTTCACTAATCCAACGCTCAGTTTCTGCAATATCTGGATTCTTGTCTGCCCACGCGATTGGCGAGAGTAGGGCTGTTAACAACGAAGTACTGAGCAAAGATGTGATCGGATGTCTCACAGTGAATGACCTGTGTGGTGGCTATAAGGTGAAGGCTATACCGAATGGGCTGAACCTGTCATGAATTATCTGATAGTTCAGCCCATGGAGAGAACGCCTTACGCGTGTGCGTAACCACCTTTGTTGTGAGCTTTGGCTTTGTAAAGAGCTTTATCCGCGTGTTCGATAAGGGATTCCAGGGTGTCTTCAGGCGTAAGCTGACGAATCCCGATGGAGCAACCGATACGTTCGTTATGTTGTTGTAGACGGTTACGGATTCTTCGTGCTGTTTGGGTCGCACCCGCAAGCTGGCAATGCGGTAAAAATACCAAAAATTCATCCCCTCCCCATCGGCC
>NZ_JBFGYC010000630.1:0-2186 GCF_041587635.1 Pontibacterium sp.
GGCATCCGCTTCCACCCCGGCATGGCATATCCGTTTTTTCAGGAACCGCTAGCGGATTTCCTCTCACCGGTTGAGCCCTATTCTAAGATGACTCAACGGCTGGCGCTCACTCAGGTCTATGACCAACTCGCCAAGACAACATGCCCATCCGCAAGAACACGGATACTGGATGAGTGGCTGCTGCATCAGCTGGCGGATTCCCCAATCATTCAACCCAATTTACTCACTGCACTACATTGGCTTGAACAGCAAGCGCAGGACCCAATTGCAACTCTTCCCCACCACGTAAACCTCGGTCAACGCCAGCTCGAACGTCTGTTTAAACAATGGGTGGGTATTAGCCCAACGCACTACCGTCGTATAGTGCGGGTGAATACCGTACGTTCCCGCCTGCGTAACCACTCTGATTCTATCCACCTGAGTTTCGAAGCAATCAACGCCGGATATTTTGATCAGGCCCACATGAACCGGGAGTTCAAACGTGTCGTTGGCCTGACGCCGGGTCAATACCTGAGGTGCCTGAATAGAAATGAGACAAGGCCACTTTAAAAGCAACCTCTGTGGCCTAAGATGCTACTTTCTAATCGATCGGAATGATGCTGGAGATCGATACTGAACAACAGTCCCACTCATCCCATGCAGATACGAGAGTCGCCAATTTCGTATAGCCTGCAGATCTGGGATGGGCACCGTCATTTGATGCAACTTCTCGCATCCAGATCGGATCATCAATCAATTCACTCACCACCGACAGATACGGCACTGACAGGCTTTGGCACAGCTCGGCTAACGAACCATCTAGATCCTTGATGCGTATGTTTTGTTCTGAATCCGCAATCGGTGGCGGACCAATCATCAACACCCGACACACGGATGCGGCCTCGGTAAGCATCGCACGAGCGTTTTCGAGGCTTTGCTGTGCAGATACGCGCTGATCACCACCCTCAATCACCGTGTCATTTACACCAAACGAAAAAACGATCAGTTTTTCAAAATCGCCTTCCAGACGCTGCTGACTCTCCTCACCCCAGCGATTCAGAATATCTTCTGAGGTGTTACGGCGAATCCCCAAATTGTAATGGGTTACTTCAAGATCATCCCTGTCTCGTTCGAGCTGAGCACTGACCCGTCCTGTCCAGCCTAACTTGGTTTCATCACCCGTCCCGTTAACAAACGAGTCGCCTATAAAGCAGATTCTGAGGTCCTTTTTCACAATATCCTTCTTTTCAATCGAAGCTGAGTCATATGTCGGAAGATCGATCCAACCTGAGATCGTAACCGCGTTATCGTGCCACCCTAAGGAATAAACATCCACTCTGCCTTCAAAAGGCGTTTTAACTCCTTCCTATTCAGATAGCGCGCACCAATAAAAAAGGCCACCTAATCAGGCGGCCTTTGCGGTTAGAGAGCGTTAAGCGGAAATTACCGGTCTCTCACCGGGTGCTCGGTTGATACGTGCGATACCGTCGTTTCATATTCTGCGGTGCAATGAGCACCCGCAGAAGGCGTTTCGGTCTTACGCATCATCAGCTGCTCCTGATGCTGAAAGATATCCCAGGTCATCAGGCTTTCACTTGGATTTGGATACCCGTTGGTCATAGACTCAACCGCTTAAGCGATCCAAACAGACTTACTGTTACAGAACTCACGGATACCGTTGACACCCAACTCACGCCCCAGACCGGAAGCTTTAGTGCCGCCGAACGGCATGCGGATATCACTCGCAACCTGCGCATTCACGAATCCAGCGCCCACATCCAGCTGGCGTAAGATCGCTTCGCCCTTCTCCACGTCCTGAGTCCAAACGCTGGCCCCCAGACCAAAACGGGTCTGATTGGCCAATTCGATGGCGTGGGCTTCATCCCGGGCCGCCAGCGAAGACATGCAAAAACCGTCGCTGTGCAGCACACTGGCGGGGTTGTCCCCACCCGGCAGCGGGGCGGCGTCCCATTCGAACGCCGTGATGGTGCGCAGCGCCGGCACGCTGACCCGGCTGCTCATGAACATCCCCATGCCGCCGTTGAGAAAGCGGTCCTCGCTGGTCTGGGTGGTCTCCGCCACGATATCTGGGGCGACCCGGTGTGTGCGCTGCAGGTCGAGGAACCAGCGCACGGCGGCGCGCGCCGGCGGCTCATCCAGGGCCAGCCGGCCGGGCTGTTCGGGATTGTCAAAGAAATCCGCACCCC
>NZ_JBFGYC010000631.1:0-2170 GCF_041587635.1 Pontibacterium sp.
ATAGTTAGGTGCTACATTGAGTATTAACTGGTTTCCGGGACATATGCACAAAGCCCGGAAAGAGATTGCCAAGGTGATGGACGAAGTAGATGTCATCATCGAGGTTCTGGACGCACGTTTGCCGCAGTCCAGCACAAACCCGCTGGTGGATACCCTGCGTAAGGGAAAGCCAGCTATTAAGCTTCTGAATAAAAGTGATCTGGCTGATCCTGCCCGCACGAAAGAGTGGCTTGATTACTTCAATGCACAGCCGGACACCATGGCGGTTGCGTTGGACTACGAACAGAAGAAGCAGATCAATCGCATTCCTGACCTGTGTAAAAAAATGGCGCCGTCACGCTCCAACGCAGATCGTCCGGTACGGGCCATGATTATGGGTATCCCCAACGTGGGCAAATCCACCATGATCAATGCGCTGTTAGGTCGACGTATTGCGAAGGTGGGTAACGAACCGGCCGTCACAAAGAGCCAGACCCGCTTCACATCCAAGAACGGCATGGCGTTATCCGATACACCGGGTATACTCTGGCCGAAAATTGAAGACAAAGATTCCGGTTACCGTTTGGCCGCCAGTGGTGCGATCAAAGATACCGCAATTGACTACGAAGACGTTGCACTGTTTGCCGCAGGATTCATGCTGAGTGACTACTCAGAGCGCACACAGGAACGCTACAAACTGAAAGCCCTGCCAGAAAGAGCTGATCAGCTGCTGGAAGAGATTGGCCGCAAACGCGGTGGTCTGCGTCCGGGTGGCGTGATTGATATGCACAAGGCATCTGAAGTGCTGCTGCACGAGATGCGTTCTGGCAAACTGGGCCGTCTCACATTTGAGACGGTTGCCGAGTGGGAAGAGAAACATCGTCTGGCAGAAATTGCCCGACTAGAAGCTGAAGCCGCTGCTCTGGCTGAAGCTGAGCAACAGGAGCAAAAATGAGCCGTTCTAAGAAAAAACGCAGCAATGCGAACCAGTTAATTTTTGAAGATGAAACCGGGCCAAACAAAGCTGAACGCTTTGCCAACCCCAACAGCTATGAAGCGCGTAAGAAACGGGCGATGAAAGACCGTAAGAAAAACCGCTCCGTTTACCAGAAAGAGCTGGATAAACAAGAAGCTGCTAACGCAGGCGACGATCAGGGTCGGCCTAAAGGCGGTCGCCTGGCGGACAAGATTCGTAAGATGAACGCTGATAAGAAAGCAGATTAATTCTGTTTATAGTTTGATCTCCGGTAAACCCTCTTCTATTTTTTGGGATACAGACAACCGGAGATCAAACCATGTCTCACTCACCCATTCACCGTGCCGGGCACTCGCCTATCGAAGTTGAGCTGGAGGAGGGGAAAACCTACACGTGGTGTGCCTGCGGGCGTTCCAACTCCCAGCCTTTCTGTGACGGCTCCCATCAGGGAACCGGTATTGATCCTGTCGTATTTGTTGCCGAACGTAGTGGTACCGTGTGGCTTTGCATGTGCAAACAGACCGCGACGCCGCCGTTGTGTGATGGCTCGCACAATAAGAAAAACAACCTATAGGTTGTGTTAGAATAGCCGCCTTTTGATCACCATCGAGGCAGCTCTCTTGCAGCAGTACGACGTTCTTATTGTGGGTGCCGGCGCATCCGGCTTAATGTGTGCAGCCACCGCGGGCTATCGCGGCCGCTCGGTATTAGTGGTGGAGCATACCAAAAAGATCGGGCGCAAAATCCTGATGTCCGGTGGTGGGCGCTGTAACTTCACAAATATCCATAACGGTCCGGCCAATTTTCTGTCGGAAAATCCTCACTTCTGTAAATCCGCCCTGAGTCGATACTCCGCACAGGACTTTATCGATCTGGTGGATCGTCATGGTATCGAATACCACGAAAAAACACTGGGTCAGTTGTTTTGCAATGAATCCAGTAAAGAGATTCTTGATCTGTTGCTGACCGAGTGTGATTGGGCGGGCGTGACGCTGCAGACCGAAACTGAAGTTAAAAACGTTCAGCAGGTTGAGGGCGGTTATCAGCTGCAAACCTCAAAAGGCCCGGTGCGTTGTCAGTCATTGGTGATCTCTACCGGCGGTTTATCCATTCCTAACGGTGGTGCGACGCCATTTGCCTTTGATATTGCGCAGCAGTTTGGTTTAGGTCTGACGGAACGCCGTGCAGCGCTGGTGCCTTTTACCCTGCAGCCGC
>NZ_JBFGYC010000632.1:0-2161 GCF_041587635.1 Pontibacterium sp.
ATCCCACTTCATCTTCACATCATCGGTGACGTAGTAATCCCCGGCTTCCATGGTCAGTGTGGCCTGACCTTTAAGTTCGATCTTCTTGTATGTGCCCGGAGAAATCGTGCGACTCTGTTTGTAGTCCACCTTAAAGTCACTACCGCCGTTGGATTTAAAGCCGTTGAAGTCCATTGCGGTGGATGGATTGAAGCTGGCGGTACAGGTGGTGTTGCCACAGCTGACACCACCCGAATCATCATCAATTTCAACTGCATCGATAATATTGTCAGGGCTGTTGATCACCTTCGTGCCCCACTCAAACTTCACTTCACCACTGCTGCTATGGCTCTGAACACCGTCCGGCCAGATTGCCGCACAACCACTCGCGGCGGGTGGGGGGGGCGGTGGCGTAACAGCACCGCCGCCGCAAAGATCACCAAAAGCAGCTGCGGAAACGGCAGATGGGAGGTAATTCACCTTAGAGGCTGAGCTGCGCAGCTCTACACTCTTACCGCTGACCGCACCATTTACCTCGGCGCGACTGTAGAGGCGTAACACTTTTTTGGAGTAGATAAAGCCGGTGACCGTGGCATCACTGGACAACGAAACTTCTCCATGACTGAATATCACCAGTTGAGAAGCATCTCCACCCACATTGATATCTGAGCCACTCTCAAACTTGACGTTCCCTTTCAGCAGGATACGAACGACACCGGAACCACTAATATTGATCTGTGCATCGCTTTTCAGAGTGAGAGAACCGCGAAGTTGATAGTCTCCCGGCGTTAGGGTCGCTACCGCTCGGGAGTTAAGCCGAATATCGTCGTAGTTGCCTGGCAGTAAGGTACGGGTTTCCCGATAACCTATTTCAACGTCATTGTTGTTGTTCGGAAAATCGTTGAAATCCATGGTGGTGGCAGCGGAACCGGTGCTGCCACAGGAGGTGGTATTGCAGCTGTTGCCGCCGGAGTTGTCTGTGAGCCGCTTTGTCGCGAGGATATTGTCCGGGCTGCCGGTAACTTTAGATGCCCATTCAAATTTAACCGTGCCGCTGTTGCTGTTCGTCTGCACGCCATCCGGAAAAACCGCACTGCATTCTGGCGTGGCAGCAAAGCTTTGCGCGAGTCCGATCAGACTCAGAAAACATATCCACAGGGCTTTAAGTGACAAGCTCTTCACTGACCGAAACTCCATATATCTCATCCAGCTGAAAATAACAGCAGAGCGCAATCGCAAACAATCAGCATAGTCCTGAACTGGGGCTTTTGCAGCTTCGTAGCACTGATGACGAATGTTTGTTGCGTTATGTCAGGATATCGGCTGAGCAGATCAAAGATTGATAGTCAGTGTGTGCAGCTCAAACTCGGCATCCAGACGCTCGCCAATCACGTTACGGTCGGCCAGATGGTGAGCGTATTGCATATGCAGGCAACGCACCTTATCCCAGTGGCGGATGCCGCCGATGCCGTATTGATTAAACAGATCGGTAAATCCCAGCTCATCGATGCGCTGACGATCCTCATCACGCATCAGCTTCCAGCGCAGATCGACGTAAGCCTGCTGATTCGCCAGAAATGCAGTACGCAAATCATCGTCGGCCTCCAGTTCAGCTTCGATCTGCTTGACCCAACCCGAGGTTTCGATCTCTGCGATCGCTTGGTACAGGTCTTTGGAGCACAACCAGAACAGCGTAGGAAACGGCTGATCTTCCACCAGCGACTGCATCTGCAGCACCAATGGCACAGCCATATCCGTCGCAACGGCGACACCGGCTAAACCCCGGGGTTTGCGACCCAGTTGCTTTTCGATCAGTTCAAGTTGGTGTGCGGTGGGTTCAGACATGGGATTCCAGCAATTTATAGGTGAGTTAAAACAGGCCACATTATAGCGTTAAACGTTGCCGTACTCTTCCCCCACACCCAACCAACGGCGGATCATTGGCTCGACATGTTGTGGATAACCTTGCATCTGACCCGCCACCTGTTTTACGCGGGTGAGCAGGTCTGAATCACGCTGCAGATCGGCAATCTTAAACTGCATCATACCGGTCTGGCGGGTACCTAAGACTTCGCCCGGCCCACGTAGCTCCAGATCTTTTTCGGCAATTTTGAAACCATCAGTGGTTTCACGCATCACCTTGAGACGTTCCCGGCCCTGTTTCGACAGGGGTGCGTGATAC
>NZ_JBFGYC010000633.1:0-2158 GCF_041587635.1 Pontibacterium sp.
CTTCTTTTGTTTCCTGCCCCCGAAGCAAGTTGAGACGATCGCTTAATAGTGACATGGCTTAGGCTCCCTTCAGTTTCGCGAACAAACGCCCTAACACAGATCCATCTTCAATCTGCTGTGTTCCTTGTACGACCTCACATAAGTCCATAACTGCCTTCGTAATGGGAGCTCGCTTAGCGATATCCAGTAACGGAATACCATCATTCAGACTGTCGGTAACGTTTTTGAAGTCATTAGGAATACACACTAAAGAGCGCTGTTTTAACGCATTTTCCACCTCGGTACGGGTGATCAGGGAATTTTTTTGGTAGCGGTTTACCACTACCTGCAAGTTTTCATCAGGTATTTCAAGATCATCACGTAATACATCCATCAGTCGTGCTGTATCACGCAAGTGAGTAATACTTTGCTGCGTTACAATGATGACCTGATCTGCCATTTCAAGAACAGTTGAGGTGATCAGGTCGATCTGGCGTGGGACATCTATAATGACGTGATGATGGGCACGAGCCATCAACGCAACTAAATGTCTAAGCCGTTCACAAGACACCTCATCATTGAGAATGATGCGCCCCTCCTCTACACCCATAACACGCAATCCACTCGCGTGTTTCACCAGATAACCATCCAACGCAATGGCATCCAGATCATCCACGTTATCTAACGCTTCTTTGATTCCGTGCTTCAGATGCAAATCCAGATAGTAGGAAAGAGAACCAAACTGCAGATCCAAATCTACTAACGCAACGCGCTGCTCATACTCCTGACAAAGCGCATGAGCGACATTAGATGCGATCAGACTCGCGCCTGAACCGCCTTTGGCATTCATCACTACAGTAATCCGTGCATCTTGCTGCGAAGGATTCTCCAATAGCTCCCGATTGAGGTGTTCGACAGAACGCAACACCTCTTCAGGCTCAAACGGTTCGACAAAAAAGTCACGTGCCCCCGCTTGCATGCTGGAACGCATAACTTGCGGATCACTCTCGGCACTGACAATAATCATCGGTGGTCTCTGTGATGGTGGCCGCGCACTTAATGCTTCCAGCTCAACTTCCCAGTTCGAATCCAACCGAAATACCAATAGATCAGGTAATCGATCAAGCCCACCTAACGGATCTATGTGACCATTCACCAGCACTTGTGTTTTGATCTTGGTCTTCGGTAGCGGTGCCAGTATTGTCTGAAGGCTGTCCACCGCAGCGGTGGAACGGCTTGCAATCAATATCTGGCAATCCCTGTGACCTAGATCTATCGGGGCCTGATGCGTGGTATGATTTACCAAGTCATTCATCATGCTCATCTCCCTAAGTACAGCTCGCCGAGCTTCCATCCGGATGTACACCCAGGCTTTCACTTGGAATCGTTGTAGAAAAGTCAGGTACGGGAACAGTTACATTAAAACCAGGTATCAGCAGTTGATGCTGATACCCATTGATACTGGCCCGCACATAACGAATAAGGGTCACGGCAGTGGCTGGATTACTCAGGTCAGCCGGATCACCATCTTCTTCAAAATATTCAATATCCACCATCTCTGTCGTCAGCTCAGACAGATAGTCACCATTAAAACGCGCCTGATTACTGATAAATGTCTGAGAAGCCGCATCAACCGGACAGACTGCAGCAAGGCGGGCACCGCGCCGAGTAATCTCATCCAGCATGTTCATCACGAACATAACCCGGCCAAACTCGATGATGGCGAACAGAACAACAAAGAACACGCCACCAACAACCGCAAACTCAACACTGGTCATGCCTTTCTGTTTTTTAAGGTTTTGGATTCTGATCATCGACTTAGCCTCCCCGCATTGCACGCATAGTGACTGAAGAACTCAACGTCATGCCAAGAGCAATGTCATCGAACAACCCGAAGCCCGGAATTGCCGTAAACACCATCGGTGTATAGTCATATGCAACCGTGACACGCACTTCATCGGCTGTGGGATCATCTACTGTCACATCGTCAGTCGTGAACCCTTCAAGCAAGGGGTCGCCACTTCCAACCGTATTTCCGTAGACCACCAAGTTGGTCGCTTCCGTACCATAAAAACCATTGACATATATGTCGGTGTTACCTGTTTCAGCATGGATAGCTAAGTGACGAACACCATTACGCTGGGCTTTGGTCAAGGTGTTGTAGTCGTACAACAAACGC
>NZ_JBFGYC010000634.1:0-2153 GCF_041587635.1 Pontibacterium sp.
CGCGCACCGGCCTGAAGGGGTGTTTCGTCCCCCACCATCAGATGCTCCCAGATACATTCCGACAACCCCTCTGACGCTAAATTGGTTAAATACGCCAAAGCGTCTGCATCGGTTGAACGAGCATGCCTTATGTTCATACCATTGGCCCTCCCACTGCCCTATATATACAGTAAGAATAGCCACAAATTTCAATCTGGCTGGGCCATCAATAGGCTATTCCAAACAGCAGGTGTCGTATTATTCCTGCATGTCACGAAAGACGTGCCAATCCTGCTGCACACAGCGTGCATAGTGCGGTGCAACGGCTCTCAACAGTCGGACAAATGCTTTCTTCTCAGGTATCAGCTGATCACGCACAAACTCAACAAAAGAAGTTTCTGGTTCCTGCACACAGAATGAGCCCCTGGCGTGCTCACGGCCTAAAACCTCCCCCCAGATCGAGGCCATCACCAGATACTCATCCGCATCCAATTTGTGGGCAGGATAATCCTTCTTGAATGGAGACCGTTCTCGGACGGAGTAAAGCTGATCATGGATACTGAGCCACCCCAACCAACTGTCTGGATGCTCAGCTATTGCCCTATAGGCATCCGCATGTCGACGTCCTTCGTGGGTGAACGTTTCACGATACCAGTGTTGCTCTGACCTTGGCATAACTGCCACAGAGGCGGGTTCACGCTGCTGTTTAATATCCAGTATCACATGTTCATCAGCAGAGCGGCCTTCCATGAGTACATAGTAACGGTAGTTACCCAGTGATCCCGTCCCTGCCTGCGTACGACGCGCAATATCCAACACCCGAGGGATCTCCTCCGGCACCGGTATACGCGTCTGATGATAGACGTCCACCGCAGATTTGATCGCCAGAAAGAGAGCGTCATCCACGGTTTCCAGTTTCTCATGCTGATAGTCGAAGTGACGAAAATCTCCGGCGGTCCATTTGCTTAACATCTGCTGCCGGGTATTTTTCTCATGCACTTTCTGCAGAAACTTGCGAATCGGTTTTGGCGCAGTTTCCATGCGAACAGCGGGGCACTCTGGTCCCGCATCGGCGACGGTGTGCAGATAAGTAGTACCTAGCTTCTTAACGGCTTTATCCACCAGCTGATCATTGCAGAAATCACGTTCCTGCAGATCCAGCACCATACTCGCCGCCAGACGCCACAGATCAAACTGAAAGTCAGCCACCACCGCATCATCGAAGTCATCCATCCCAAAATAGATACGGTTTTGGTGATCATGTAAGGCACCAAAATTGTAGATGTGGGCATCGCCTTGCAGCCAGATCTGGCTTTCAGGGCGACCGCCAAACAGAGATATACGCCAATCACGTGAAACGTCGTGCCAGTACAGATGACTGCTGCCGCGAAAGAAGATAAACGGTGACTGCACCATCTTCTCAAACTTCAGAGCCAAATCAGTTTCTGGAAGCCCTGCGTTAAATCGTTCAATTTGCTCCCTTACCTGCACCGCCCGTGTATGGAGTACCTTCATCGATCCGTCCTTATCGTTTCACCGTGCCTGTTACTTTCACACTGACAATAAAAAAGCCTGAATGCAACGCAAACAGGCTTTTCCAGAGACTTCAGAGTCGGGCTAAATCAGAGTTTAAACTTCTGTACCAATACATTCAGCTCATGAATTTCACGACGAATCTCTTCGGTCGACTGAACAACACGTTGTGTGTCATCTTTAGTTTCCCCTGCAACGTTAGACACATTCACCAAACGCTGATCAATATCACCGGCCACTGCACTTTGCTCCTCAGCCGCCGTCGATATCATGGTATTCATAGATGAAATCGTTTCAGTCGAGCCAATAATACCTTGAAGCGCTGCAGCGCCAGCCTGAGACAACTCGTTACTCTCAACCGCTAACTGAGTACTTTTCTTCATCGCTGACACCGCAGTCTGTGACTGTGTCTGTAAACGTTCAACGATATCCTGAATCTGATGGGTTGATTGCTGAGTACGTTGCGCCAGCGTACGGACTTCATCCGCTACAACGGCAAAACCGCGCCCCTGGTCTCCTGCTCGCGCCGCTTCGATCGCTGCATTCAAGGCCAGTAGATTGGTCTGTTCAGCAATATCATTGATCACCGAAGTAACCTGATCAACAGCCTGAGTTTCAGTTTCCAGCTGCAACAACATCTC
>NZ_JBFGYC010000635.1:0-2149 GCF_041587635.1 Pontibacterium sp.
AACAATGAGCTGGTCGAGCGCCTGATGTCGGAGCGCTATCAGGACCCGCCGTGAGCGGGCGTGGCCGGGGCGTTGACCGCCGGCCACGCCGTTGAGCCGATGGCGTTAGTGCGTCAAGCGAAGCTTGATGCATCTTGCAGGGTGTAAGTCCCTGTCGGGTAAGGACTAACTCTCCACCCGTATCGAGTGTTGCGCCTGTGGCGGAGTGTGGGGATCGCATATACTTTCCAGTCGCTCAGAAATGACCGGCAACCACACGAACAATACAGGTGAAGCGTACACAGAGAATCATGCAGGCCATAGGGGCTATCGTGGCCCTGAAGTGCTGGTATCGCCCCGAAAATAAAGTGATTTTGATCGACGAGGTTTGTAACGCCATCGAAGTCCATGCAAAGCAACCGCGTTGGTGAGGTTGTGGCGGGTCAACGGGGTTATCAAGCCGTGGCATGTATGAAGAGATGTATCAGGAACTTGAGAGATCCAAAGGTGCTCCACAGGATGTGGTAGGGATGCTCAGCCTAACAGCAGGCGAACGATGGGCCTTTGGAAGTCGGATCAGCTCATAGTAGTCTGAGGGCGGGAAAGCCGTCTACATGGCGAAGGGGCTGACAGTTATATCCGTTGTGCAACAGACACATAGGCCGGACAAAGTAGGGCTGGAACCACTATGACAACCGCATTGCACAACATCGCATTTAAAGCACAAAGCCACCCTCGGCACAGGTTTCAGAATGTCTATGGATTATTGAATGCTGATCTCCTGTATCAAAGCTGGGGGCAATTAAATAAACAGTCAGTGCCCGGTATTGATGGCATTAGCGTGTCAGATTATCAGGTCGGGCTGGTTGAAAATATTCAGCGCTTGGGTCATGAGCTTAAGCAGAAATGCTATCGAGCACCGGCCATTAAACGCGTCTTCATCCCTAAAGCCAATGGCAAACAAAGACCGCTGGGTTTACCGACGGTAGAGGACAAAATCGTTCAGCAAAGTGTCAGTCAAATCTTGCTCAGTATTTGGGAACAGGATTTTCTGCCCAACAGCTACGGATACCGACCGAACAAAAGTGCCCATCAGGCGGTACACAGTCTAGGGCTTAATCTGCAATTTCAAGGTTATGGTTACATCGTTGAAGCGGATATTAAAGGCTTCTTCGATAACATGAATCATGACTGGCTGTTGCAGATGCTGTCACAACGGATTGATGACAACCCCCTGCTGACTCTGATCAGCCAATGGTTGAAAGCACGTATAAAAGCAGCGGATGGCGTGTTCAGTAAACCGGTTTCTGGCACCCCGCAAGGCGGTGTTATTAGCCCGGTACTGGCCAACATCTACCTGCATTACGTGCTGGACCTGTGGTTTGAAAAGAAGGTTAAACCAAGGATGCAGGGTCGGGCCATGCTGATTCGTTATGCCGACGATTTTGTGGTGGCATTCCAGCTACGCCGGGATGCCGAACGCTTCTACCGAGTATTGCCTGAACGGCTGAACAAGTTTGGCTTAAGTGTGGCACCGGAGAAAACCAACCTGAAGCGATTCAGTCGTTTTCATCCGGGCAGGAAGCGTCATTTTCTGTTTCTGGGCTTTGAGTTTTACTGGAGCCGTGATGTGAATCACAAGCCTCGCCTGAGGCGGCGAACCGCATCGAAGAAGCAGAAAGGGACGATGAACGGGTTGTATCACTGGATTAAATGCCAGCGATCAAAGCCGTTGAAAGACTGGATGCCACGCCTGAAAAGGAAGCTGACCGGGTTCAGAAACTACTTTGGTTTACCGGACAATAGCCGGAGTGTGTCTCGCCTATATAGCCATGTACTGCATAGTCTGTACAAATGGTTGAATCGGCGAAGTCAGAGGAGAAGTTATAACTGGGATGGTTTCAAGGTGATGTTGAGATATTTTCAGATCAAACCATTACGGGTCAGTAAGAGACTGATTGTAGTGGATTGGTATTAAGGCTTGTGTCTTACACGAGTGAATATATAACTGAGGAGCCGGATGCGGTAGTTCCGCACGTCCGGATCTGTGTGGGGGCGGTTCAGGTAACTGGCCGTTCTACCACGACGCTTTTCTGTGAACTAAGGAAGTAGTGATTTGGAATTCAATACAGCGGAAGTAATTGCATTAGCCGCTTTGTTTCTTTCTCTT
>NZ_JBFGYC010000636.1:0-2137 GCF_041587635.1 Pontibacterium sp.
AGTGCCTTAGGGCCATTATCTTGTGCTGCATAAGGTGCAATCGTGTAAGTTCCTGCAGCATCTACAGTAGTAATGGCAGGTGAAGAACCATAACCAAGCCAACCAAGGCGTTCTTTTTGATAGGCGTTGTAATGGCCAGGAACCATTTGTCCCATAATGTCTGGAATGTTGCCGTACTCAATGTGGCTACAATTTGAGCTCAGAGACTCGCCATTGCAGTACAGAGCATGGGAGTGATACAGGCCAAAATTGTGGCCCAACTCGTGAGAGATAGTGCCATGCGTCAGAGAGCCGTTATTGACAGTCGTAGATGGGGCGCCGCCAACGGAGCCCACACCGCTCCATTTACATGCCGCTGTTGGTGGGTGTACCGAAATGATACGGTCGTATGAAGACAGATCGGCACCTTCTGCAGCGGCACCATCACGGCCGGTATCGCCGATTGACTTTGTATCACATACAGTACTGCTGTGAGGCGCTGTATACCATCCATACACATCGACAGTTAACCAAGTCTGTTGGAAGGAGTTTTCCTGGATAAAGTCATTCACCTGTCCAGCAATGACGTTCATAACCTCATCCTTGGTCCATGGCTTATCACTCGGGTTATCCGCAAAGTTGACCAGAAACACAGCAACTCGCTGCTCGCCAAAGGTATTGGCAACCGGCTCTGGGGTACCACCGTTACTGCCGCCAGTAGTGCTACTGCCAGCTTCCAGCATCAGGATATTTTCTTCGCCTTCGGCAACAACAATATTGCCATCAGTCGATGCTGATTCACCGTCGGTGCCGAGCAGCAGGCCGTTGATACGTACTTTTTTACCGCTCTGCATCTCTTTGGTGTTGCCGACAGGATGCAGTTCAAAACGCTCGCCAAATGAGGTTTTTACGAAACTGCGCAGTATATGGCTACCATCTTCGTAATCTTCATAGAAAACATCCAGCTCGCCTTCCACCTCAACGCGTTGCTCAAGCTTATCCAGCACGTCTTGAGGCATGCCAACCTGCTTTTCATCGGGGATAGCAAAGCGCAAAGCTTCTTCTGGATTGGTCTTGACCAGTTCAGCCAGAAACTCGCGACGCGCTTCCGCTTTAGCAATCAAATTAGTTTGTGCCTGAGATTTAGCTGCGCCTTGAGATTGTGCCCATGTGCGGTGTTGTGCAATCAGATCCTGAGTAAAAGCCGCAGCTTTTTCTATCTGCTGTCCAGGCGCTGCGTCGGCCTGAGAGGCCGCATGATGATGTGGGCCAGATACCGCGAGGCCCGAAGTGAAAAGCAGGGCCGAACTCAGGCCCAGTACGGCAAGAAATTTAGTTGTAGGTGCTGGCGCTTTAAGCGTCATGAGTATCTCCGCAAATTGGGTTTGCGAAAGATCCTCAACAGCAACGTACTGACGTGCGAGGGTATACTCTCCATGGGCAGTACGGCCGTCCCCACAACAAGATGGGACCCGTGACTTTGCGACGCCTGATTTCTCAGGTTGTGCCTTTATCCGGAGAGGATCTTTCTATTCTTTACGCGGTACTGTTTTCCCGCGCCAGACCCAGTGGCCGACTCTCGTCAGTGAGACCGTTATCCAGTCACTTCAATGTGCCCGTTGACCTTCCTTGTCCAAAGTGGATGCGTTCAGCCAGTCGGGTGGCAAAGCGAAAGAGGGGAGTGACGGACGAAACAACATGGGGGATGCAGCGCCCAGGCTGCGTGCAGATCTGTTTGCCGGATTACCCTACCTAAACCCGATAACTCAGATGAACAGCTGTTCCCCACAACGTTGCCAACAACCTATCGTTCGCTTTACACGCTGTAAACTGTTTTAACGGGGTGCATCCTAACATTAACAACTGTGCATGTCTTATACAGTTGTGGAATAAAACGTACGTTCGACTGAATAAAAAGCGATCAAACGTTCAGGAACTATTTTCACAAAGCTTACACATCGCGCAGTGTCTGCATTTGGGGTGTTGCAGGATAAAGTCGTCTTAACTGTCTGATATGTAGTGGAAAGCACCACAAGTATTTTTGAAGATCTTTCATTGAGATTGAAACATCGAAAAGGATTAACCGTCTCAGCAACACCCTGTACAGATTGTGTACATCTATTTACAGCTCATCTTCGAATTCAGAGGTGTCGTTGTC
>NZ_JBFGYC010000637.1:0-2135 GCF_041587635.1 Pontibacterium sp.
GGTCACACTCGACACAAGGTTGTGGTTGATGCCCGGAAGACTGTCCACCGCCAGCGTCATGCGGTGGATCTTGGCCAGCGCTTCATTGCTGAAGATATCGCCCTCTTCCACTTCGACCCCAACGATGATCACGTTGGCGCCACCGAAAGAGGACTTAATCTCATTGTGCAGTTCAATATACGGATGGCTCTGCGGCAACAGGTCCGCAAAGTCGGAGTACATCTTTACACTCGGGATCTGATAGGCGAAGAACAGGGTAATCGCCAGAATGATGCCCAGAATCGTTTTAGGATGACGGAAGACCGACTCATCCAGATTATGTAGAAAGTGCGTCGCCTTGTGAGCGTCTGCGGACTTTTTATCCATGATGCTTCAGACCTGTAATTATTATTGAACGTCTACGGTAAACAGCGAGCCCCAGCCGCCTGCGACCAGCAGTTGCTTGTCACTCAGCGCTTGTGCATCGCGTAGGTATACCGGGATTTTTGGCGCATCAATGCGTTTCCAGCCCTGGCCGTTAAGCTCAAGTACGTTGCCGTGATCACCCATCACAAACAGACGTTCGCCCAGTGCATGGAAGCTATAAAGAGGGGATTCAGTCGGTGTCGTTTGCTGTTGCCAGCTCATACCACCGTCAGTGGTATGGAGGATCTGTCCACTCAGGCCCGCTGCCCAACCTTCGTTGGCATTAGCAAAGTGAATACCCTGTGGGTAAAAATCGTTTGGCATATACTCCGGTGCTGACCAGGTGTCGCCACCGTCCGTACTCTTAACCACCAAACCAAACTCACCGGCAATCACCAACGTGTTTTCATCGATAAATTTAACGTCGGTCAGCTGAGAATCCTCTTCCAGAGTGGTCTCACTCCAGCTGGCACCTTTATCTTTACTGTTGATGATGGTTGAGAAGCTAGCCGTTACCCAGACACTGTTGTCCGGGCCGCAAGCGAGTGACAGTACGTTTTCCTGAGTGCCAATCGGTGATGGCGTCCAGTTTTCACCTTTGGCATCAGCAAACCAAACCTGTCCGTCCATGCCTAACGCGGCAAAACTCTGATCCGGGCAGGACTCGACATCAACAAGGCTTGGTTGAGATTCGATCAGCTGGCGGGTCCAGCTGATGTTATTACGCGGACTGGTAAGAACAATACCATCACTGCCCACCGCCAGTACGGTGGAATCGTTTGCAGCAACGGCCTGAAACTGATCGGTACGACGTACGGATTTGGCCTGCTCTTTATCTACACCCTCAAGATTAAGAGGCGCTTCACAGCCGGTCAGAGCCAGCGGTAAAAACGCTGCAGCCAGAAATCCTTTAACAGGTTTTGCGTAGGAAGCGTGTGGAGAAACAACAGAACTGTCCACGGCCTCGACGCGTTTTTTTCTAATTATTGACGTCATCGCTTACTTCACCAAAAGTCTTGATTGCGGTGTAAACACACCTACTCAAACAGGTAAGAGCAACGGCCGTGCCAGTTCTCAATCTTATTGACTGACTGCTTTAAAAAAGCGCTGAACCATGCGTAATTACGGGCTTCAGGGGAAAAACATTATTTTGGAGAAGGAATCAAAATCTGAAAGGAAAAATCTATATCCGTGGGATTTATGGGGAAAATTGATGAAATCGTCAAGCAATCGGCATAAGCCTTAAGCAAATCATCAATCGGTAAAGCTATTGAGCAAATCATGAAAAACCGGACAAACACTCAATGCCAGGGTGCGATCGGAACAAACTTCTGCAACAGAAAATCAACAAACACACGGATTTTAGCCGGTAGATACTTACGGTGGGTGTAGAGTACATGGATCTGCTGCTTATCAATATCATAGTGTCTTAACAACGGGATCAAGCGACCCGCTTCAATATCACCCGCCACCATAAAACTCGATAATCGTGCGATTCCGCCACCCATCCGTGCGTATTCATGCAATGCTTCCACATTATCCGTCACAAACCCATGGTCGATATCGATCACCTCACGCGTACCTTGGCGTTTAAAGTGCCAATGATTGAAGGAGTCACTCGTAGATAAACGCAGACATTGGTGCTGTTTCAGTTCATCAGGCGTTTGCGGTTGACCATGCTTATCAAGATAGGCCGGACTGGCACACACAATCCTTTGGCTCTCTCCCAA
>NZ_JBFGYC010000638.1:0-2122 GCF_041587635.1 Pontibacterium sp.
ATAAAAAAACACACGACCGTAGGCCGGATGCATGGTTGCGTTGGCAAACATGATGTTCTGAATCGCGTGCTGTTGTGCGTCCTTGTCCTGAGGAAACAGCGGATTAGGCTTTTGTTGCAACAGGTACAGCAAGATAGCTGCCCCCTCAACCAACGTCTGATCGCCATCCACCAGCACCGGTACGCTCCCGACTGGATTAACCTCCGCGAAGTTATCGATTTTGGTTTTATTGATCAGTGTAACCGGGTGTTCCATCTCCAACAGAACAGTGAGCGTAGCGAGGGAGCAGGCACTGGGCAGGTAATACAGGGTATACATAGGTTTCTCCGGTGAAGAGTGATTGCGTTAATCGACTCAGCCAGAATAAATACCTTGCTAGGTTTCATATATATCTACAATATGAACGTACTGTTCACGCACAGGAAACAAAATGGATAAACTTCGGGCAATGTCGCTGTTTGTAAGGCTGTCGGAACGCGGCAGCTTTACCTTGGTTGCAGACGAGCTGGGGACGTCTAAATCAATGGTCAGTAAAGAGATCAGCCGATTAGAAGCAGAGATCGGTGCCCGACTATTGCACCGTTCCACCCGTTCCCTGCAGCTCACAACCATCGGCGAAGGCTATCTGGCCCACTGTCGTGAGATTTTGGAGCGTATAGAGGACGCTGAAGGTTTTGTGCAGGGTGTGCAGGGACAGCCTCGCGGTAAGCTCAAGATTAATGCCCCGATGGCGCTGGGAATATCACATCTCAGTCAGGTTTTCGCCGAGTTCATGCGCGAGTATCCCGAGATGGAATTGGATATTCATCTGGATGATGAACCCGTTGATCTGATCGAAAACGGATTTGATCTGGGCTTCAGAGCCGCCAGCCGTCCCTTTGATTCCACCTATATCGGCAAGCCTTTGATGAATTTCAGCTACGCCGTCTGCGCCTCAGAGGGCTATCTGCAAAAATATGGACCCGTCACCCGGACCGAAGATCTCGTCAACCACAATTGCTTTATCTATAGCTACTTTCGTGGGCAGGATATCTGGCCTTTGCAGGAAGGGGTGAAGATCAAGGGAACCCTGCGGGTGAACAGTACGCCTTTTATGCTTGATGTGGTCAAGGCGGGGCTGGGTATCGGCTTTATACCGGATTTTGTATCCGCCGATGCGATCAGAGAGGGCCGTGTTGTCGAGTTGCTCAGTGAGGTCAACAAACCCAGATTAACGTTGTATGCGATGTATCCGGCGAGACGCCTTGTCCCGCCCAAAATTAAGTTGTGTATCAGTTTTCTCCAGGAGTGGTTCGAGAAACATCAGCCCGATAGGGATTGACCGGGCTATTCGCAAATGGGGCGAACTGTCTGGTTTTCCTCAGGTGCCCAACACGTAATCGTTTAAGCTCAATGACACACCTATACCGAGGTCACCCATAGGGATTGGGTGGTTCCTCGATAGGTGGTTTAGAGTTGGATGATAATCACCAACCTGCACAAACCGCGCATGTTGGAACGCGCTATACTCAACTGAGAACGAATCTCAACCAGAGGTTCGTAATTGAGCCACTTAGCTCTTTCATAAAGAGCGGCTTCGGAGTTAAGCAATGAGTCCCCTTGGGCTGCTAGTTATTGCGCTGGTTGCTACTTGGTGTGTGGGTGGTGTGAGCGCCGTGCGGTTGTTGGGCCGTTACTACCATCGGAAGG
The DNA here is from genome assembly GCF_041587635.1 of Pontibacterium sp. Classification (NCBI taxonomy): domain Bacteria; kingdom Pseudomonadati; phylum Pseudomonadota; class Gammaproteobacteria; order Oceanospirillales; family Oceanospirillaceae; genus Pontibacterium; species Pontibacterium sp. The sequence continues at coordinate 1,690 of NZ_JBFGYC010000638.1, forward strand.
GTGAACAGTTCTGCGATACCCATGCACTCGCGATTGCTGAGGTGCAGGCGTGTGTGTTTTTTCTTGGCCCGATGGGGTGGTTAGGGGTTTATCTACTCACAGAGAAAAAGTGATGCTGCCACGGGTATCGGTCCCGCAGGAAAGGCGACCTGTAGCGGCGGTCACGTGTACAGCCCTTGCTATACTTTAGCCAGCAAACCGACCGGGAGTGCTCTAATGCGCGTTCAGTTACTGGTGACCAGAACGGACTTTTCGGTGCCAAACCTAGAGAAGGAGTTCAAAGACCTGAGGGTGGGCTATGAGATAGCGTACCTTGAGGATCACCCTGAGCTGGTTGAGACCTACAATATCCGCCATTCCCCCAATATTCTGATCGACGGTAAGTTGGCATTTCGTCATCAAGCCTCGGAGCAGGAACTGCGGCAGTATTTCG
>NZ_JBFGYC010000639.1:0-2121 GCF_041587635.1 Pontibacterium sp.
CTACTATCAGGCGAAACACCGTATTTTTCGAGGTTGTCGTCAGGCGGTGATCAATCGTGATGATGCCCTGACCAGTCCGTTGTTGCCGAAAACCGTGCAAACCACTGCTTTCCATTTGGGAAAGCCAGATCTGAATCTGTTTGGTGTGATGACCGATGACGAAGGTGAATGGCTGGCGCTGGGGCGGGAAAAACTCTTACGAGTCGCTGAGCTGAAAGTCCGGGGACAGCACAATGTGGCCAATGCTCTGGCGGCTCTGGCGTTAGGTCAGGCGGCGGATATCCCGATGGATGCGATGCTCTCAGCATTGAAACAATTTACGGGCCTGAAACATCGCTGCCAGTGGGTTGCAGATAAAGGTGCAATCAGTTTCTTCAATGATTCCAAGGGCACTAACGTGGGTGCAACCGTGGCGGCGTTGGATGGACTGGGCCCGACTCTGGGTGATTCGCGTATTGTATTGATCGCGGGCGGCGAGGGAAAAGGGGCTGAGTTTGATGATCTTAGAGCACCGTTGCAGCGATATGGGCGTGCGGTTGTATTAATTGGCACGGATGCACCGCGTATTCGGGCAGTTGTTGGCAATATTGAAGCGCAGGATGCGACTGATATGGATGATGCAGTACGTACGGCCGCAGCGTTAGCTCAGGCGGGGGATATTGTGCTGTTGTCGCCAGCATGCGCCAGTTTCGACATGTTTAAGAACTTTAATGTTCGCGGCGATGCGTTTATCGCTGCAGTGGAGGCGCTTTGATGCTAAAAGCATTCTGGCCATCAGAGAATAAAACCAACACAGGGGTCTTGCCTTTTGACCCTTGGGTGGTGCTCTGTGCCAGTGCGCTGATGCTGATGGGATTTGTGATGATCAGCTCTGCATCTATGGATGTGGCGTTGGAACGTAACGGAAATCCCTACTTTTACGTGATCCGTCAGGGCATTTTTATGGTTCTGGCGTTGATTGGGGCCTGCTTTGTCTGGCGTATCCCGATTGATTTCTGGCAGCGCACCGGCCATTGGTGGATGCTGAGCGCCATTGTATTGCTGGTGGCCGTTCTGGTGCCGGGTATCGGCCGTGAAGTGAATGGCAGTAGTCGCTGGATTCCGGTTGGACCGATCAATTTACAGGCTTCCGAGGTCGCCAAGTTTTGTATGGTGATCTATATGGGTGGCTATCTGGTACGCCGTCTCAACGAAGTACGCACCAGTTGGAGTGGTATTGCTAAGCCAGCGTTACCATTGGGTATTTTTGTTGGATTGCTGTATCTGGAACCCGATTTTGGTGCTGCTGTTGTATTGATGGGCACGGTTATGGTGATGATCTTTCTGGGTGGAATGCGTTTCTCCCAGTTCATATTGATTGTATCCGGGGCTCTTACGCTGCTGGTTGCCTTGATTGGCGCGCAACCTTACCGGATGGCCCGATTACAAACCTATCTGAATCCTTGGGATGATCCTTATGGTGCCGGGTATCAGCTAACACAGGCACAAATTGCATTTGGCCGCGGAGATTGGTTTGGCACCGGCTTGGGCAACAGCGTACAAAAACTGTTTTATCTGCCAGAGGCGCATACGGATTTTGTTTTTTCGGTATTGGCGGAAGAGCTTGGATTCATCGGTGTGGTAGTGCTGATCGTGATTTACACCGTGATGGTGTACCGATTATTTCAGATTGGACGTAAGGCCGAGAAACTAAACGAATTTTTCATGGCCTATATCACCTACGGTTTTACCGTGATCTTTGCGGGACAAGCGTTGATTAATGTGGGTGTAAACGTAGGTGCGCTGCCAACAAAAGGGCTAACCCTGCCATTAGTGAGTTACGGGGGCAGTAGTTTGTTGGTGAGTTGCGCCATGTTAGCGGTGATATTACGTATTGATCTTGAGCTTAAGAAAAAACAGCTGGTGGGAGATATTCCATCGGCTGATAAATCCAGTAAGAAAGATATAAAAGAGCAGGAGCCAGCATATGGCTAAACAACCGGTTGCGTTAATTATGGCGGGTGGTACCGGCGGACATGTTTTTCCTGCTTTGGCTACAGCGCATGAATTGCAAAAGCAAGGTGTGCATGTGGAATGGTTGGGTACCCAGAAAGGGATTGAAGCCCGTGTTATTCCTGAAGC
>NZ_JBFGYC010000640.1:0-2120 GCF_041587635.1 Pontibacterium sp.
CAGCCGACCTGCGTCGAGATGCAGAGCGTGTTGCGCTCCCCCTCGGGGATCATGACCGTCTCGACCGTTTCGCCGTCGGCGAGCTGGACCAGGTGCTTGACGGTCCCGTCACGCGAGCGTTGCGACGTGAGCAGCTTGCTGCTCAACAACTCACCTCTCTGCAGCCCGACAAGAAATACCACGGGCTCTACGCAAAGACTCAGATAAACGGTCAGGCAGTTCACCTGCTAGTACCCACGACGTTTATGAATCTGAGCGGCCAGTCAGTTTCTTCACTGGCGAACTTCTTCAAAATTCCCCCTGAATCTATATTGGTTGCCCACGACGAGCTGGATCTGCCTCCGGGTGTCGCTCGCTTCAAGAAAGGGGGTGGTCACGGCGGCCACAATGGTTTGCGTGACATCATCAGCAAGTTAGGCAACAACAAGAATTTCTATCGTCTTCGTCTGGGTATTGGCCATCCCGGCCACGCCAGTCAGGTATCTGGTTTTGTATTAAGCAAAGCACCTGTCAGCGAAAGACAGGCAACAGATGACGCCACACACGAAGCGATTCGCTATCTGCCCCAAGCCCTTGATGGCGACTGGGCAAAAGCGATGAATCAACTCCACAGTTTCAAAGGTTAACGGTAGGACTCACCATGGGTTTTAAATGCGGTATCGTCGGTTTGCCCAATGTTGGCAAATCCACCCTGTTCAACGCACTGACCAAAGCAGGCATCGCGGCCGAAAACTACGCGTTCTGCACCATCGAGCCAAACTCAGGCATCGTACCAATGCCCGATCCTCGCCTCGACAAACTGGCAGACATTGTTAATCCTCAGCGCGTATTACCTACGACAATGGAGTTTGTAGATATCGCGGGATTGGTTGCCGGCGCCTCCAAAGGCGAAGGTCTGGGAAATAAGTTTCTGGCCAACATTCGTGAAACTGACGCGATTGCACATGTCGTACGCTGCTTCGAAAACGAAGACGTACAGCACGTTGCCAACCGCATCGATCCGCTGGAAGATATCGACATCATCAACACCGAGCTGGCCCTTTCCGACCTGGAATCGGTTGAGAAGCAGCTACAGCGCGTTCTGCGTGTTGCTAAAAGCGGCGACAAAGATGCCATCAAGCAGAAAGAGATGCTTGAACGCCTGCAAGACCACTTAGGTGCTGGCAATCCAGTTCGTGCGATGGATCTGAACGATGACGAAGCCCAACTGATCAAACAGTTCCATTTGCTGACGGTTAAACCAACCATGTACATCGCTAACGTCGATGAAGATGGGTTTGAAGACAACCCTCATCTGGACGCGGTACGCTCACTGGCTGAGTCAGAGGGCGCGCAAATCGTCGCTATCTGCAATAAGCTGGAAGCAGAAATTGCCGAACTGGAAGACGAAGAGCGCGACATGTTCCTGGAAGACCTCGGCATGGAAGAAGCGGGTCTGGATCGCGTTATCCGCGCTGGTTACAACCTGCTAGGCCTGCAGACCTATTTTACAGCCGGTGAAAAAGAAGTCCGCGCGTGGACCGTCAAAGTCGGTGCAACCGCACCACAGGCAGCTGGCGTTATCCACACCGACTTTGAAAAAGGCTTTATCCGCGCTGAGGTTGTCTCATATGACGACTTTATCGAATATAGCGGAGAACAAGGGGCGAAGGACGCGGGTCGCTGGCGCTTGGAAGGCAAAGACTACATCGTTAATGATGGCGATGTTGTTCACTTCCGCTTTAACGTCTGATCTTTAGATCCACCTCACCTCTTCCCAAAAAAGCCGATCCCATCTGGATCGGTTTTTTTATGCCCAAACTGTACAGACCTTAACCACTTTTGAGCCTTTTTTGAGCCTTCTGGAACACGCTCGAAAAAAGATAAAAAAAAACGCACTTTCCTTTAACTTTTTTGCATACAACCTGTTGACACATAAGCCGAAACAGAGAATAATTCGCGACCTCAACAGCACGGCAATATAGCTCAGTTGGTTAGAGCATCGCATTCATAATGCGAGGGTCGCAGGTTCGAGTCCCGCTATTGCCACCATGTTGTTGAGATTGAGAAATGCAGGGGTATAGCCAAGCGGTAAGGCAACGGGTTTTGATCTCGTCATGCGTTGGTTCGAATCCAGCTAC
>NZ_JBFGYC010000641.1:0-2111 GCF_041587635.1 Pontibacterium sp.
AACCATTGTGATGAAACACTTCCAACCGGCTTCAATCCATCAGGGCTAGAGAAGAAATGCGCGTAGCCCCCAACATATGAAGCCTTCAAATACTAAAAAGCCCCGACACACGTTCAGGGCTTTTTAGTTTCACGCTAAGTACGCTGCGTTACTCGATCACGTAATCCACAAAATCTTCTTCGTTGATTTCGTTATCTTTCACTTCATAGAAGCTCAGTACCGAGGCATTTTCTTCAATCACAGATTCCTGACGCCCACTGACCAACGGATGCCAGTCCGGCAGATCTTTACCTTCGTGTACCAGTCGATAAGCACAGGTAGGTGGCAACCAATGAAAAGCATCCACATCCTGCGGACGCAGCTTCACGCAATCAGGGACTAAAGTGCAACGATCTTCGTAACGGGTACAACGGCAATTATCAAAGTCGAGCAGATGACACACCACGGTGGTGTAAAACACCTCGCGGGTGTCTTCATCTTCGACCTTATGCAGGCAACACAAAGCGCAGCCATCACAGAGCGATTCCCACTCTTGTGGATTCATCGCTTCCAGCGACTTGCTGCGCCAAAAAACCTCGTGTGCCACTTAGCGGACTCCGGTTTCAGGACGATCCTGATGCAGGTCCAGCATATAGTCTTCTTTTGGTGGTGGCATCTGCAGGTAAAAACCTTTCTCATCGATCTCAGACAGCACCTTGGCAGTATCAACACGAGCCAGCTCGCGTTTTTCCGTCAGTGGCATGTCCATCACGTGCAGAGCAGCACCAAACATCTCCAGCAGAGGCTCAGGTACACGTTTCAGCTGATCACGCTTATCCACGTAAAGGTACATTTCTTCTTTACGTGAACTTTTAAATACAGAACAAATTTTCATCAATCTCGTTTCCCAATTTCTTTCAGCGCGGCGAGCAATTTTTCACCCACTGCATCGCGACGCCAAGGGCTGATGCTCTCAGGCATACTGAAATTCGCATCATCCAGACCAGAGCGAATCAATGCATCCAGTTCTTTTTTACGCAGCATTATTTCTGGCGCCACATCTAGCTCAGCGGCACATTCGCGCACAATAGCTTTCAGCTTTTTCAGTGGTTTGTTCCAGAAAAACGGTAACGGACGCAGAATCGGTTCAGGTGGACTCTGTTCCGCACTGTGCCGTGCATTTTGCAGGAAGCTGAGTATCTGCTTGCCATCGTTACGAATGATGGCACGTTTAATATCATCAACACGGGAGAGGTCATAAACCGATTGAGGCCACTGGTTCACAATTTCCAGCAGCGCCTGATTACGCAGAATACGGTTGCGGGGTACATCACGGTCACGACAGGTTTGCTCGCGCCAAGCGGTCAGATCCCTTAAAGCGGCGATCTTATGCGCGGGTAGCGTCCACATCTGCGTGAAGCGTTTATAGTACTCAGCTCCCTCTGGATCTTCATCAATCGCCTGCCGCAGCATGGCCTCGCTTTCCTGCTGCAGCCATTCTAACATGCCACGCGCTTCGAGTGCGTCTTTCTGCTTTTGGCAGATAGCGGGCAGGTAAGCCACATCCAAAGCAGCATACCGCTCCTGGCTTTCACTCAGGGGACGACGCAACCAGTTTGAGGTGGTCTCATGCTTCTGAACTTCGACACCCAAGATCTCCTGCAACATACGCTGCAGCCCCATGGAGAATCCCCAGTTCAGAAACGCAGCCGCAACCTGAGTATCAAAGACCGGTTCCGGCAACACGCCAAGGCTGTTCTGAAACAGTTCCAGATCCTCCGAGGCGGCATGCAGCACCTTCAACACGTCCGTATTCTGGAACAGTGCTTTCAGCGGCTCAAAATCTGTCACGCTGAGCGGATCAATCAAATAGCATTGTTGATCATCGGCCAGCTGAATCAGACCCGGTATCGGGTAGAAGGTCTCGACACGCTGAAACTCGGTATCCAGTGCGACCATCGGCAAGGTTTGCCAATGCTGACACCACTTGGCAAGTGTCGCGTTATCGGTGATCACTACAGGCTGATCAGCAGCAGCTTCCAGCTTATGCCAATCATAGGCAGCAGAGGTCTGACTCATACAACTTCCTTAGATTAATGAACGACGGCCTGCCAGCGCATGCGCCAGCGTAC
>NZ_JBFGYC010000642.1:0-2095 GCF_041587635.1 Pontibacterium sp.
CGCCTCGATCCGACGGAACGACATCAGGGGATGATCTTTGCTTTGGTGGCGGAGTGTCTGGTGAAACTCGTCAGCTTTATGGCTGTAGGGTTCTTCGTCACGTACATGATGTTTGATGGCTTTGAGGACATCAGCCAACGTATCACCGCTGCTGGGCTGGACCACGTCACCAGTTTTAGCGCCAGTGACAACGCGGGCTCCATGTGGGTAACCCTCATTGTGCTGAGTTTCGTTGCCGTACAGTTATTACCGCGCCAGTTTCACGTCGCGGTTGTCGAAAACACCGATCAAAAACATATTCGTACAGCGATGTGGCTGTTTCCGCTCTATATAATACTGATCAACCTGTTTGTTGTACCCATTGCAGCAGCGGGCTTGTTGTCGGGAATCGATAGTAATCTCGCAGACTATTACGTGCTGCTCCTCCCCAAACTGGCCGACAATCATTTGTTATCTCTAGTCGCCTTTATCGGCGGATTCTCGGCCGCCACCGGGATGATCATTATTACCACAATGACGTTAGCCACAATGGCCTCAAACCACCTGGTCCTGCCTGCGATCGAACGCACCGGCTCATGTACGTTCCTACGCGGATACCTGCTACAAGTCCGTTGGGTACTGGTTGCGATGATCCTTCTGGGGAGCTACTGGTTCACGCTGGAATTTGCTAACTCGTATATTCTGGTCTCCATTGGCCTGATCTCTTTTGTCGCAATCCTCCAGTTTGCCCCTGCCACATTCGGCGGGCTCTTCTGGAAAAAAGCCAACAGCGCAGGTGCATTTTTAGGATTGCTTGCAGGCTTCTCAGTCTGGATCTATACGTTAGTGCTCCCCACCATGATCAAACATGGCTGGTTTGATATGGCGCTGCTTGAACACGGCCCCTCAGGGGTTGCCATGCTACGACCTGAAGCCTTATTTGGCTTAGATGGTTTCCACCCCGTGACCCACGCAGTGCTCTGGTCCATGCTGGCGAACATCGGTGCCTATGTCCTGTTCTCACTACTGTATCAGCCACATAAAACCGAGCGTAACTTCACCACTGAATTCATGTGCGCCATGCTCGCTAAGTCCTCCAGCCGAAAAGCACGTCCAACCGGTTTAGAAGCCTACATCGTGTTGAACGCGAAACTGGAAGAAGCACAAACACTGCTATCCAACTACCTGCCAGAGGACAAAGCCAATGAGCAGGTACACAACATAGCCGACGACCTTCAGGTACTCGATAAATCCCACATCACGATTATTGAACTGGTTGAATTCCATCGCATGCTGGAACATGTGCTCGCAGGTTCAATTGGTTCCGCAGGCGCCCACAGCGCAATGGAAAGCCGTATTCGGTACTCAGACAAAGAGGCTGCCGATCTACAGGCCGTCTTCAGCCATATCGTCAGCGAACTTCAGAGCCCCGGCCTGGCCCCTGAGGTCGTAACGAACAAAGACATTGATACCGGAAGCTTTGGTCTGATTGAGGATCTGCAAGCGCAGATTGATAAGCTACAGATTCGATTACAACAAAAAGACAGCGAGATCACCTCACTGGAACAAAAACTGGATGAGCGCTACGAGGATATTTTTAAGTATCGAATGGAAATCCAGAAAGCCACCCAGGAAAATGATGCTCTGCGGCGTGAGCTAAACGAGAAACTGGGGCAGATATAGACATCATTTCGGTGTGCGTCGGACAAGCCAGAACGCCAGACACCAAGTAATAAGAGTAAATGTCAGAATTCCCCCGGCATCGGCCACAAGATCAAGCAGGTCAAACGTACGACTGGGTATAAAGTACTGACTGATCTCCTCACCCAAAGAGAACAGCGCCACGCTGAAAGTCCCCCAATAGACAGGGATAAATAGCAAACGAACAGTGCTAAATTTCAGGCTGACATTGAGTAATAATATCAGCACGCCAGCACTATAAAATGCCCCAACTTATCGCCATTGGGCAAGCTACGTACCCTATCAAAAACCAACGAGTCCCTTCCCATATTGGCCTGATGGAGCACCCAGATAATACATCCGATAAATACCACAGTGATCCTCCCTTTTTAGCCGGGTTAAATCCATCACCGTTATTTTTCAGGAGGATTACCCC
>NZ_JBFGYC010000643.1:0-2079 GCF_041587635.1 Pontibacterium sp.
AGATCCTATATGCAAATGATGCCTTTTGTAGTGTTTCCGGCTTTTCTCTCGAACAGCTTCAAAACAAACCTCACAACATCGTCCGACACGCAGATATGCCTAAAGAGGCATTCGGCAATCTGTGGGACTCTCTAAAAAACGATCATGCCTGGCGCGGCATCGTTAAAAACCGTTGCGCTAATGGTGATCACTACTGGGTTGATGCGTACGTTACGCCGCTGTACGAAAATGGCGTCAAAGTTGGCTATCAGTCTGTTCGTACGCGCCCATCCGATAAGCAGAAGAGAAAAGCTGAGTCCATCTATGCTTTGATCACTCAAGGTAAGCTCAATCGCTTGCTCAGCCAAAGCAAAGTTAATACGTCTGCATTACTAGCCTCTGTAGGGCTGGTGGCTGTTGGTAGTGTTGCGAGTTATCTTCTGCAAGGACCGATTGCCTCTGCGGTGGTTACCGCGATAACGGGGATATCGGTAGCCTCTGTCTGGAGCTGGCGTACACGGAAGATCTCAGCTCTTAAAAGCACCGCACAGAATATTGCGTCAAACTCTCTGATCAAGCTGATCTATTGTGATTCCAGTGATGAGCTTGGCGACATTCAGCTGGCAATGACCATGCAGGATGCGCGTAACCGTACTGTGCTGGGACGATTGGCGGATATCAACCAGACAATCAGAAGTGCGGTTGGTCTGACTGATAACGCAATTAAGAATACCGACAACGGGCTTAGTCGGCAGGATAACGAAACTGATCAGGTTGCCAGTGCCGTAGGCCAGATGGCAAGTGCGACTGAAGAGATTGCGCTGAACACACAGCAAACGTCTCAGGTCAGCCAAAATGCCTGCTCGGTCACAGAAGATGGACGTACCGCGCTACAAGAAGTGATTAAGAATACCGAAGCACTGGAGAAACAGGTCAAGCTGGCGGCGATTACCTCTAAGGAGCTGCAATCGCAGGCTGATGAGATCGGTAACGTATTGTCGGTGATCAACGATATTGCTGACCAGACAAATCTGCTGGCTTTGAATGCTGCCATCGAAGCGGCGAGGGCAGGCGAGCATGGTCGTGGATTTGCTGTGGTTTCTGACGAAGTACGAACACTCGCGGTCCGTACACAAAACTCTACACAAGAAATTAAAGCGGTCGTAGAACATGTTCAGAGTGCCGTGAACAAAAACGTTCAAATCATGCAGGAAAGCGAAAAAGAAACCGCTAATGTCTTACTGGCTACACGGAAAACAGACGATGCGTTTGTAAATGTACAAAGCATGATGGCTGAAGTGTCTGACCGCTGCACACAGATTGCGACGGCATCAGAGGAACAAACTGCGGTGGTATCTGATGTCCATCAAAACATTAGTTCGATCCGCGATTTGTCAGGCGAAAATCGCAAGGCCTCTCGCCAGACCAGCGAAGCCAGTCTTGAATTACATAAGCTTATGGGGCAGCTGGATTCAATGGTTCAGGCTTTCGAAAAATAGCGTCGATTGAATACGAAAAAGCCCCGATAGCAATCTGCTAACCGGGGCTTTTTTATAGAATCTAAACGTTACAGAAGTGATGTGTGCTTGCGCTCAAACTCTATCTTTTTCTTTAGATTGGGCTTCAATAAGAGCCTTTAACTCATTGATCTGATTTGAAAGATCATCAATAGTTATCTGGCCTTCAGCGATTGCTTTTTCCCGCTCCTCTTCTGCGTGTTCGTTTTCCATCACGTTCACCACAATCCCGATCACCATGTTCAGAAACGCGAAGGTTGTCAGGAAAATGAACGTCAGATAGAACAGCCAGCTGAAGGGATAGACCTCCATTGTCTCGTACATAACGTCGGTCCAGTCTTCGAATGTCATCACCCGAAACAATGTCAGCATCGCAATGGATATATCACCCCAGAGCACGGGATTGATATCGACAAAAAATGACGCCCCCACAGCTGCGTAGATGTAGAAAATAATAAACATCAACAGAATCACATATCCCAGCTGCGGTAACGCTTTGATCAGGGAATTCAGCAGCAACCTTAGTTCCGGCACGATAGAGACCATCCTCAGTACCCGGAAGATACGAATCAAGCGACCCACC
>NZ_JBFGYC010000644.1:0-2072 GCF_041587635.1 Pontibacterium sp.
CCTCTACCTGTTTTTATACGAGGAGGGGCCGAGTATCGTAGAATTGAGCCTGACTTCGTTATCTTCAAAGAAGGTGTGTTGGTCATACTCGAAGTTGATGGGGATACAGTTCATACTGAGACGCCAGCTGAAGCACATGCGCGAACTACCATGCTCAATCATGAAGGTGCGCATATAGAAAGATTTAGATCCTCTGAATGTGATTCTCCTGAAAAAGCTGATGTTGTAGCAAATAAAGTACTGGAATTAATTGAGAAAATTAAGAGTGCTAAATAGGGCTAACAAGTACGGGCACGATCAGCCACTTCGTGGCTTGGACTCGCTACGCTCGCCCGTGCCGTAAGCGTTAGGCAGCCCCGATGGTTATGAGAAAACTTATATCTGCACTTGTCCTACTTGTTGTCTTTCCCACCTTTGTTCATGCAAGCGACGGCAAAGAAAACTGGGTAATGACTTATTCATTCTCTGACGGAGTTGAACTACCAGCTTTATACCTTGAGGTAGTCCTAAATAACGATCAAATATCTGGTGTCGCAAAGGATGATTCTGAAGATCTCGCATCTTTAACTGGTAGCGTAAATCAGCAAAGTTATCAGTTCACTATTCACCGATTCGAAATGGGCAATGACACATCACAAGACATCATCTTCAAAGGAGTCAGAGTCGGGAACCAGATCAGCGGCAAATGGCAACACGTTGTGGGTGTCAGTGGCCAATGGAGCGCAGAATTGACAACACTCGCACCTAAAGAAGCTCTTAAGCCGTACCTAAAACCTTGCAAAGAGCTAGAGGCAAGCAGAAGCAACAATGATAAACAAACGTGTAAAGGGCATGCCTAACAAGGCGCTCAACACTCAGTCCAGCTTCGCTGGCCTTGGACTGTCGCTGCTTCGCAGCGCCAGCCCGTTAGCGCGGCGTTATGAGTTGATTTTCGAGTACATAATATGAATCGAACTAGATTTAGGTTTTTATGTGTTTTTAGCTTTCTGCTTTTAGGTTTTGGGTTGTTTGGAACCTTTTCCGCTGAAGCAACGTTACCCCCAGAACTCTCCGCTTATATTGAAAGGCAGTACCAGACTGATTTGTCTATCATTGATTGGGTGCTTGCTGCGTTCGCGCTTGGCGCGATTGTTTCGTTGATTGGAATGTTTACATTTTCCAAGTGGGCAAGGCCCTTGTTCAGCATATGTGTGCTAGCTACTACCTCAGGAATGGTTCTTACTGGTCCAGTTGTGCAAACGGCCCTAGAAACTGCCATCTACGAAGTAAGTATGGTGCTGGATGGTGCGCTGATAGCTCTCATGTATTTTTCTGAGATTCGAAATGAGTTTTCTGTATCAAAGGACTCATAACAAGCGGCTGTTGTCGCCACTGCGTGGCTGGGACTGCCTTTTCGCTGCTTCGCAGCTACAAGTCATCCCCAAAGCCGGGCGTTAGGCAACAATATGATCGAGATGGAATTCAGCATCTGGCTAGCAAGTAAGACTCGCTGGGTGCATCTTACAAAAGCTATTTCACTCCCTGTTGTGCCCAGGGTTGGTGAACATATAAAGTTTAAAAGCAAAGAATTGGGAGACTACTATCCCTGGAAGGTAACTCAAGTAACCTATCGGGAATCGGGGGTTATAGAGGTCTGGACAGAGCTGCTTGAAGATATTAATGGTCGAGGCTACTCGTTTGAGGAAGAAGATGACTTTGATGAGTATCACAATGCGTACATCGAAGAAGGTTGGCAAGCTCCTCATGGTATTAAGCGTAATACCAAGTATCGAGGTGGGACTAGCGCCTAACAAACAGCTGCAGCGGATCAAGTTTCGCTGCGCTCAACTTATCCGCTGAGCTAAGCGTTAAGTGGCCGAGTCGTGAAGGTAACGAATGAACAACGACAAGGAAGTAAGAAGGCAAACAGCGCGGCTTATCTATGGGTTGATAGTCGCATGTGGTTTGGGCGGTATTCTCTATCTGTTCGGGGCAGGTTTTGTCAGACTGATCAATGAGTATTTTGGAGTTGTACTTACCAGAACCGATCTTGAAATTATCTATGTGGTTTTGGTAGTGATATTAGTAAAGGC
>NZ_JBFGYC010000645.1:0-2071 GCF_041587635.1 Pontibacterium sp.
CTTAGCTGAACTGGTTAGAGGTGTTTTTCGCACCGCCAGCTTTCAGCGCGTTCTCGCCTGCAAAGTATTCTTTGTGGTCGTCGCCCATGTCGGAACCGGACATGTTCTGGTGCTTAACACATGCGATGCCCTGACGGATCTCTTTACGCTGAACGCCTTCAACGTAACCCAGCATACCCTGCTCACCGAAGTACTCTTTCGCCAGGTTGTCTACAGACAGGGCGGTAGTGTGGTAAGTCGGCAGTGTGATCAGGTGGTGGAATACGTTCGCTTCACGCGCAGTATCAGCCTGGAACGTCTTAACGCGAGCATCAGCTGCAGCAGACAGTTCAGAATCATCGTATTCAGCAGACATCAGGTTGCTACGGTCGTAAGCAGAAACGTCTTTGCCTTCAGCTTCCCAAGTATCGAAAGTCTGCTGACGGAAGTTCAGCGTCCAGTTGAAAGATGGGGAGTTGTTGTAAACCAGTTTCGCATCTGGGTGAACTTTACGAACGTCGTCCATCATGCCCTTGATTTCGTGGACAGTAGGAACAGCAGTTTCGATCCACAGCAGGTCAGCACCGGCATTGATCGCTTCGATACAGTCGAATACGCAACGCTCATGGCCAGTACCCTGACGGAACTGATACAGACCGGAAGGCAGACGCTTAGGACGCACCAGCTTGCCGCCGCGGTTAAAGACAACATCGCCTTCAGCCATGTCAGCTACATCGATCTCTTCAACGTCCAGGAAGGAGTTGTATACGTCACCCTGATCGCCTGGCTCTTTAACTACAGCGATCTCTTTGGTCAGGCCAGCACCTTCGGAGTCGGTACGTGCAACGATCAGACCGTCATCAACACCCAGTTCCAGGAAAGCGTAACGCAGTGCGCGCAGCTTAGCGTGGAAGTCGTTGTGAGGTACGGTTACTTTACCGTCCTGGTGGCCACACTGCTTCTCATCAGCAACCTGGTTTTCGATCTGCAGGCAGCAAGCACCGGCTTCGATCATCTGCTTAGCCATCAGGTAAGTCGCTTCAGCGTTACCGAAACCAGCGTCGATATCTGCAACGATAGGCACTACGTGCGTTTCGTGGTTGTCGATCTGGCTCTGGATGTCAGCTTCTTTAGCTGCATCGCCCGCTTCGCGTGCTTTGTCCAGTTCACGGAACAGGCCGCCCAGTTCACGTGCGTCAGCCTGACGCAGGAAGGTGTACAGCTCAGCTACCAGAGAAGCTACAGAGGTTTTCTCGTGCATGGACTGATCTGGCAGAGGACCGAAGTCAGAGCGCAGTGCAGCAACCATCCAGCCAGACAGGTACAGGTAACGACGTTCAGTAGAACCGAAGTGTTTTTTGATAGAGATCAGCTTCTGCTGACCTACAAAACCGTGCCAGCAGCCCAGAGACTGGGTGTACTTGGTTTTGTCTTTGTCGAACTCAGCCATGTCACGACGCATGATGCCAGCAGTGTACTTAGCGATGTCCAGGCCAGTTTTGAATTTGTTCTGAGCACGCATGCGCGCAGCAGATTCTGGGTTGATGGCATCCCAAGGGCTACCGGCATCCGCTTTCAGTGCGGAGATGCTATCGATATCTTGATTCAGTGTAGACATGGTAAGTCCTCTACAGTTTGACCTGTTAGGTAACGATTATAGTTATAGGGTTGGAGCCGGAGCCCCTTCCAATTCCCTTGACTCAGTTCTTATAAGAAAGCCGCTGATAGCGAATTTCTTTGCCGGTCCAGCTATTTAAAAAACAGTCTGAGTGGCGTTGTTAGGCAGCATAATGCGTGTCCTTGACGTAACCGTCAATGCGCATTTGTGCGAAGCAGCAAAATTGTAGTTTGACTACATTTCTCCTTACTGAAAATGTGTAAATTCACTACAAACTATAAAGGTGGGACAGGGGCGTGAAAGCCTGTAAATACAAGGCGTTAAGCGGGTCATGCACAAGTACTAAAGACTTTAGTCTAGGGTTGGTTTTGCATATTTTACAAGAATTATAGTTATATAAAGTATTTTTTTAATAGCTAAAAGTTCTCAATTTTAATCAACTACATTTTGATTAAAATTCCTTTAATTCAATAA
>NZ_JBFGYC010000646.1:0-2069 GCF_041587635.1 Pontibacterium sp.
AGGGAAGAGTTGATGCTCTTCCCTCGGGCAGGTTTACCACATCAGATCGTCTGGGATCTGGAAGTCCGCGTATGGATCGTCTTCGTCCGGCGCTTCTTCTGGCTGGATTCGGATCACCAGTTCTGGCATACGCAGTTCGATCTTCTCGGCCATGACATCAGGAATCAGACGGTGGCTGTCTTCCATAATGGCGATGGCTAACTGACCACGGATAAGCTGGGCCTGCTGCTCTTCAGTGATGTAGATCTTTTTGATCTTCTTCTCTTCCACAAAGTTATACGGAACGTCCGCATTCTTGGGAATGTCGAGGGCGTGTTGCTGAATGATATTGCGCACTTCGGCGGCGGTTGCTTTGACCTTTCGCTCAGCGTCACGTGCTTTGTTCAGCTCGAGATCGCGTATTTGTTTCTCTTTACGCGCCTGCTCCAGCTGTTCCTGGGTGTTATCTTTCTCAATCTCTACGCCGGACTTACGCGCCGCTTTTGCCTTTTTGGCATTTTTGCGCTTGTCCGTTTTGGCCTGTTTAGCCTTTTTTTGGTCGATCAGTCCGGCTTTTAGCAGCTGATCCTGCAGTGATCCCGCCATCGGTAATTAACTCTTCCGGTTGTTCCAATTGGGCCGAACTATAGCACAAAGCGCGGATAATCTGAGGAGGTGATGATCTGCGTTCTGAGACAACTCAAAGAAAGTGCATCTGCTGAAAGGTTTCGGCGGTCATCATCGCCATCAATCCGCTCAGGAAAATGGCATCTAATATCCCTCCGCCGCCGATAAATACCGTTCGGTTGCTCAGTTCGGTGAGCTTTTTGAGTTGCGGAAGGTGCATGAGATCGCCACCAATGAGGGTGCCTAACACCGCTGCGGAGTAGGCTAAAACGAGGTAGTTTTTCGGATCAAGAATCAGTGCACCTAAGGCGGCCGATATCACTGCACCGAATAGATAGATCACCATACCTCGTTTGCGGTCCATTCGTGTCATGGGATATACCACGGCGGTGACGAATGCTGTCAGAATGAAGACATGCAGTATTTGCGGTGATTGCTGATTAAAAAAGAACAGTAGAAAAAGCAGGGGAACCACAGAACCACCCAAGTTCACCCCAAGTTTGATGGGTGGGGTATGTCTATGTTCGGTTGATTCGAGAGAAAACAACTGCAACCCCAATAAGCTGCCAACGGTAGCTAACCCCACACCTACGATCAGCTCCTGTTGGCCGATCTGTAGTTTGTTTATCACGCTGCTCAGGCTGCCCAGTTTGAGAAAAATCGCAAAAATTACCAAAGTTGCCAATGCGTTAAAATACCGCGTCATAGAGGCTCCGCTTTATTCCAATCACTTAGGAAGTATAGCTTTATCTGTCCGGGTGCATCTTTCTCAGCATAGGAGAGCGGGTACATGAGTGGTAAAGTAAGCCCTATTCGCCAGTCTTCAGTTCGTTAGAGGAACAAAAGGGAATGATGTTCAAGTTACTTACCCAGTCCGGTTTGCTTGCGTTGGTGTGTGGTGTTATTTCGGCACAGGCCGCAGATGCTGTGACCGAAAATTGTTTGAGTGCTTATGCCAAGCAGAGTTACGGAGTCGCCGCCATCGCGTGTCGTTCGGAAGCCGAAAGTGGCAGTGCCGAATCCGCTTTTACATTGGCGGTGCTTAACGCGAAAGGGCTGGGTGTTCCGGTGGATCATGGTGAATCCGTGCGTTGGCTCACATTGGCAGCGGAGTCTGGGCATCATGAAGCGGCATACAACCTGGCGATGGCATATACCCAAGGTGATGGTGTCACCGCGGACATGACGCAAGCGGTGACTTGGTTTAAGCGCTCCGCGAGTGCAGGGAACGCCAAAGCGCAACGTGACTTGGCAACATTATACGCCAGAGGATTAGGTGTAGAGAAAGACCCTATGCAGGCATTCCTGCTCTATAAGACTTCAGCAGAGCAAGGAGTTGTTGTCAGTCAGCTAAAAACCGGCTTGATGCTCCTGCGGGGTGAAGGTGTAGAGAAAGACAGCGAAGAAGCGAGTCGGTGGTTAGAAAAAGCAGCCAAAGCCGGTGATGGCATTGCACAGTACAC
>NZ_JBFGYC010000647.1:0-2067 GCF_041587635.1 Pontibacterium sp.
CCGAATCGTATTTGTTGCCGGATTCAAACAGTGGCGCCCCACAACAGGCACAAGTGTAGGTACCTGCCTCGTAATGCTTGTTGTACTTACCGGTAAATGCCCGCTCAGTACCCTTTTCACGACAAACATGAAACTGTTCCGGTGAAAGCTGCTCGCGCCACTCCTGTTCGGATTTCATTACTTTTTTAGAATCGTCACTCATATCCCACTCCGGTTGAGGCATCTAAATGGCCGGTTCATGCGCTCTTTGGGCTGTTTTTACCCTGTTAAAGCGCGTATTATTACGCATCTTTTTATTTGAGCGATAACAGTAGCTTGCGTTCAATTTTTGACGCTGCGCACGCTATTTCAGGACAACAAGATGCCAGTAATCCGCAAATCCAACAAGCTGATCAACGTCTGTTACGATATCCGTGGACCCGTGTTACAGGAAGCCAAGCGTCTGGAAGAAGAAGGCCAGCGCATTCTGAAACTTAATATCGGCAACCCGGCACCGTGGGGCTTTGATGCACCGGAAGAGGTCATACAGGATGTGATCTACAACCTGCCCGCCTCTCAGGGTTATTGCGATTCCAAAGGCTTGTTTTCCGCCCGCAAAGCCGTGATGCAGGAGTCCCAGCGCAAAGGGATTCGCAATGTTGGCATTGAAGACGTATACATCGGCAATGGCGTTTCAGAGCTGATCGTTATGGCAATGCAAGGCTTGCTGAACGATACCGATGAGATGCTGATCCCTGCACCGGATTATCCGCTGTGGACTGCCGCTGTCAGTCTGAGTGGTGGCAACCCAGTCCACTATCGCTGTGATGAACAGTCTGATTGGGCACCGGATGTCGAAGATATTCGCAGTAAGATCACTGAACGCACCCGCGGTATCGTCATCATCAACCCGAACAACCCGACGGGCGCGGTCTATCCGAAAGAGGTCCTGCAGCAGCTAATTGATTTGGCGCGGGAAAAGAACCTGATCATCTTCGCCGATGAGATCTACGATAAGATTTTGTATGACGAAGCCGAGCACATATCGATTGCATCCCTTGCTGACGATGTTCTTTGTATTACTTTTAATGGACTCTCTAAGACCTACCGTGCAGCGGGTTTCCGTTCCGGCTGGATGATCGTCAGCGGGCCTAAACATCAGGCGCGAGACTACATCGAAGGTCTCGACATGCTGGCCAGTATGCGACTGTGCTCCAACGTACCGACCCAACATGCAATTCAGACATCGCTGGGGGGCTACCAGAGTATCAATGAGCTGACATGCCCAACGGGTCGCCTGTATGAACAGCGTAATCTTGCATGGGAAATGCTCAACGATATTCCCGGTGTCAGCTGCACAAAACCTAAAGGTGCGCTGTACTTGTTCCCTAAACTGGACGCTAAAAAGTACGCGATCAAAAATGATGAGAAAATGGCGTTGGATCTGCTACAGCAGCAGAAGGTTCTCATTGTTCAGGGCAGTGGCTTTAACATGCCTGACACTCAGCATTTCCGTCTGGTCTTCCTCCCTCGTGAAGATGACCTGACAGATGCAATCGAACGTATAGATACTTTCCTGCGCTCATACGAGCAGTAAGACAGCTCAGCCGGCAGATGGCACTCCGTCATCTGCCTCCTTCCCCCATCCACCTCTCGCACCCGAATTATTTTCTTTTTTGCTGATTTTCTGGCTCTTAACGTCAGAGCGACTAAAGTGTCATAGAGCCGTTTGGTTGTAAGATATCCGTCATACAACCGCAATAGAATGGCGATCAAACGATATCAACTTTATTGCTCTCAGGAATTAGCAATGTTTATCAAGATCAGAAAAAACTGTGGCATCTACATGGAACACAACGGACTGGAACAACGCCACCTGGTGCCAGTGACTTCAAACTTCCTGATCAACCTGAATCACGTCGCCGAGGTCTCTTTCTACACGATAAAAGAAAGCAAAACCCGCTTCGATCTGGAACATCACGAACTGACAGTTCCTGTAAACACGCGCGTTATCCACGTTCAGATGAGCTACCTGTTTGGGTCTTACAAAGAGTCTGTGCGCGGCTCCAAAGGTCGCCTGGTCGATCG
>NZ_JBFGYC010000648.1:0-2062 GCF_041587635.1 Pontibacterium sp.
CGCATACGTGTTAATGCTTCAGGCTGGTAACGGCAGAGGCTGAATACCCGCGTTTGGCCCACCACCATACGTAGTGAAACTAAACGTTCTTCCGGGTTTGATGCTTTGGCGTTTATCACCCTTAAAATCAGTACGAAATTGCCCTGCTCATCCATAAACGAACGTGGCCGCGTATTCTCATTTAATACAGCCTGACAACTGCTTTCCGACAGCCCACTGTGCTTAATCAACCAAGCAGCTGCGATAGGATCATCCCAGTTCATTTCAAGCCAAAGCGGTTCGTCAACCTGAAGACTATGCAGTAATGTTTGATAGCTTTCGGTCGATGCCCCCCGTTCGCCGGGTCGTACAACCAACACCCCATTAGACGTATTGTTGAATTCAGATCTCATCGTAAGTTCATCTACTTGTATCACTGACACAAGGGGCGGTGTTATGAGACACCACCCCTTGTGTACCGAGGTAAATCAGCTGTCAGTTAAAGTCATCATAGTCATCGTATATCTCTCTCCGTAACCGACGCTTTTCAAGACGATCCTCTATATCCCTCCGACGAACACGAGGTTTCCGTCCCCGAACGTATTCGTCGTCGATATTTTCATCCCAAAAATTGTCGTTGGACCCTGTATCACTGCGCTTCTCTCGTACATGTGTACGACGTGCATCACTCTGCTCAGTATCGTCCTCTGACCAGTCATCATCGGACAGGAACTGCGAAATATTTACTTTGCTCATCTCTATAATCTCATCGATATTTCAGCGATAAGGAAAAAGCTGGAAACGACAGACGGGGCTGCCATTCCCAGAACATTTCTCAGGCAATTGCCTTTAGGGCATTGTCTGAGACGCCAACCATACCAACCGGAGCTGTTGGTCGTATGGATGCAACTAAGTAATCCAGGATATCTGAGACAGGCTCAGGCTGATTCAGATACTCCGGCACAAACACCGGCTTTTTGATGATGTCACGGGCAATTAACTCATCCAGC
Source organism: Pontibacterium sp. (assembly GCF_041587635.1). Classification (NCBI taxonomy): domain Bacteria; kingdom Pseudomonadati; phylum Pseudomonadota; class Gammaproteobacteria; order Oceanospirillales; family Oceanospirillaceae; genus Pontibacterium; species Pontibacterium sp. The sequence goes on from NZ_JBFGYC010000648.1 coordinate 990, forward strand.
AACGGCATGTAGGCAAAACCTGTTTTCCCCACATACAGACTGCTGATGTCTGTGGTCTTATGCAGCTTCAATGCTTCACTCACACCCCGCAGATAGAGGTAATCTTTAGTAAAGCCACCGCTACGATGTACCCGCACGGTCAGTTTGAAAGCGTCATTGGCATCCATCTTCATCTCTTCCAACAAATAGCTGTAGGTATGTCGAAAATCGCCGTATGCAAGCATCTCCTTCACTGCTAGAACTCTCAGCGCCAACCCCTGCAACCGCTGCAGGCAGATATTGCCACTCAGATATTCGTTCAGGATCGCTAATCCCTCCTGCGTCATCGTATTCCCAGGCAAACCAAGCGAGAAAACCTTTAGCGGTTGCATCGCCGCATTCAGCGTAGTCGCCATATGCACACCCAACTCGTGATGGGTCAGGGCTGCCATCTCGGTCTCTGTAAAACGCGCATCCCGGTTTACATACAGTGTTCGCTTACTGTTGGAGACCATTGCTGATGCCACCAATTTATTGGAAAGCTCAACCTTACAGCCCATACCCCATTCCGCTGCGCGCTGTCGAAAAAATTCGGTCGCTTGCTCAGCATCTACTTGTTGTTGTGATTCCGGACCATGAGACGCAGCGTGCAAAAGAAAATGTGCATTCGCTTCATCTTCCAGACTGGGTTCGCCGTAATATTTCAACGAGCTGTACACAAACTGAGGACTACCGGCATTCACCAATAGGTCAATCTTGCTAGACAGCCCATCAATGACCTGGCAGTACATCTGCTGAATACCCGGATCACGTATCTTATCGACCGACAAACGGTACAAGCGCTCACGAAACGCATAGGGATCAATCGCCAGCGGCTTATAACGAAACTCTGGTTGATGATTGCCCTTGCGCGAGAAAAACCGCTTTTTCTCTTGCTGTATGTTGACAGGGTTAATGTAATTCAGCGTTTCCATTCCCCGTGCCAACCGGTAAAGCTCACGATCAACATCCCGAATGGCTGGGTCTAGTTGAGACGACAACATATCCAATCGCCGAGTCCTCGACTTACGAGTGTGACGGCGAGAAAAGAATGC
>NZ_JBFGYC010000649.1:0-2058 GCF_041587635.1 Pontibacterium sp.
AAGGTGGCGGCTGGGAGTATCCAGCGTTTCTAATCGCAGCCTCTGTTGCGCAGTTCTTTTCGGGTAATGGGGCGTTTGCGCTGCAGCAGGATAAAACCGAGGCCACGGCGGCTAAGACTGCTGCCTGAAGCTGGTCAGTATGGATACCGGGTCTTGCTGTGCATGGGTACAGCAAGCGCCGTTGAATAATTGTTGAGGAGAATCTGATGCTGGTAAACGGTGTTTGGGAAAAGAAATGGGATCCGGTGCAGAAGCAAGATAAGCAGGGACGGTTTATTCGTCAGAGCAGTGCGTTCCGTGAATCGATTCCATCGGATGTGGTGAATCTGATGGCCTCCGGTGAGTACGCTACGCCACGCTTTCATCTGTACGTGGGATATATCTGCCCATGGGCGACTCGCACGTTGATTGCACGCTCACTACTGGGATTGGAGCAACACATCTCGGTAAGCGTAGTGGAGCCACAGTTGACGGATGAGGGCTGGCAGTTTGGTGACTATCCGGGCAGTACGCCGGAAGCTGATGAACCGGTGAAGTTCATACATCAACTGTATACCCAGACCGATCCGGCCTACACCGGGCGGGCCACTGTGCCTGTGCTGTGGGATAAGCAGGAACAGCGTATTCTGAACAACGAATCAGCGGATATTCTCCGGATCTTCAATAACGACCTGAAACCGCTGCATCAGTTCGAGATCGATCTGAGTCCAGCGGACCGGTTGCCTGAGATCGATGCATTCAATGCCCGTATCTATGATAGCGTGAACAACGGCGTGTACCGTACCGGCTTTGCCACCAGTCAGCAGGCCTATGAAGAAGCCTATACCGAGGTATTTGAGGCGTTAGATGGATTGGAAAGCCATTTTGCCCGCCACCCCTTTGCTGTGGGTGAGCATCTGACCGAGAGTGATATTCGTCTGTTTGTGACGCTGGTGCGTTTTGATGTGGCCTATTATGGCTTGTTCAAAACCAACAAAAAGCGGATTAGTGATTATCCAGAGCTGTCTGCGTATCTTGAGCGGTTATTGCAGATCCCTGCGTTTCGAAATAATACCCGTATCGATCATATCAAAGCAGGGTACTATTCGATTCAGGCGCTGAATCCGACGGGTATTGTACCTGCAGGCCCTGAACTACCCTGGATCAAATGGTTTAAGGAAGATTTATGACACAACGTGCTCCCGCGATGTTTATCAGCCACGGTTCGCCGATGTTTGCGGTAGAGCCGGGGCAGGCTGGCGCTTTACTGACAGGTTTTGGTGAACAGTTCAGCGATGTGGTGTCGGTGCTGGTGATCTCGCCGCATTGGATGACCCGTGGATTAGAACTGATGAGTGCCGCTCAGCCTGAAACTCTGCATGATTTTGGTGGATTCCCTCGTGAACTCTACCAGCTTCAGTTTGATGCGCCGGGTTCATACGAGATTGTGGCGCAGGTTAAGGCGGTGCTTGAGAACCAGGATATAGCCGTGGGGCTAAATGCCCAGCGAGGACGGGATCATGGGGCTTGGGTGCCGATGTTACATCTGCTTCCGGATACAGACCGGCCTGTGTTTCAGTTATCGCTGGATATGACAATGGACGCTGAAGCGTTGATTCAGTTGGGCAAAGCGTTATTGCCGTTGCGGGAACAAGGTATTGCGGTGATCGCGTCAGGTGGTTTGACGCATAATCTGTATGAGATCTGCGCGCCGGGAAGTCCGCCAGCCGAATACGTGCAACGTTTTCAAGGTTGGGTACGCGAGCAGGTTGCCAGCCGAAATCTCTCAGCGCTTGCCTTACCGCAGCGATACAGTGATGACTTTCAACGTGCGCATCCCACCGCAGAACATTATCTGCCGTTGTTGATAGCGATGGGTGCCAGCGATGCAAAAGATCAGCTGAGCGTACTTGAAGGTGAGATCTTGCACGGTGTGTTATCGATGGTGTCTTATGGGTGGACGTAACGGTTTGTTCGCTTGTCTCAATCATGGGGTTAGATGTTGGGAATCGCTGTGTTGGTCCCATATATGGTCTCCTCCCAGTTTGCAAAGGCTCTATGCTTCGATGACGTGGCAGG
>NZ_JBFGYC010000650.1:0-2058 GCF_041587635.1 Pontibacterium sp.
AGCACAACCTTAAGCGTCACATCTCTACAAAAATGTTTACCTTTGGTTGTAGCACGACCAACAAAATAACGTTAGCATGAACGAATATTAAATAAAGTTAATATTACCAACTGACTTTAAGGATAATCAGCTGTCAGATCTGACAGGGAGTGATCATGGATGAGCTATGGGACTTAATGAGTTCGTTGAACTCATCCCAGTCATTTGAAGAACTTGAATCCCACTTGGATAAAGTGTTTCAACAGTTTGATATTGAGCATTACGTCTATCTCAATTTCTCTCCATTAGCTATCGATGTCACTAGTATCGGTAACTACCCTAAAGCTTGGGTCAACCACTATCTGGAGCAGGAATATCAAAAGACGGACCCTACCGCGCATGCGTGCAGCGTACTAGAAACGCCCTTCCTTTGGCGAAACTGTGACCTGATCGTTGAACCCAATGAAAAAACCAAACGTTTCTGGCAGGAAGCAGGTGAATACTCCCTCTCCAACGGCATCGGTATCCCTGCACGCAACCGGGATAAATCCCGAGCAGGCTGGGGTATTACATTTGCCTCAAAAGAAGACGAAAAACGGTGGTTAGAACATCATGAAAGTGTGATATCGGTGGTAGCTAACGCTTTTCACTACCGCTTTGAACAGCTTTTATTCAGCTCAGAGAATCTACAGCGCACTTTCGGGCTGACACAACGAGAGCGCGAATCCGTTAAGTGGTTGTGTGATGGGAAAACCTATTCAGAGATCGGACAAATATTATCCATATCTGAGCGCACCGCACGCTTTCATATAACCTCTGCACGCACAAAACTAGATGTCCGTACGAATGCTCAGCTAATTGCAAAGGTCAGTTTGTATCGGCTCGTCTGATAATTACCAGATACCAGACTACTGCAGGCCTTTTTAGTCCTGTCATTTCGAAGCCTCAATGCAAAACGAGCAAGACACAGAAACAACAAAGCGGACCTGATGATCCACTTTGGGTCGAAAGTGTGAGTACATTTCCTTTTAAATGCCGTAACGAAACTGATTACTCAGTACGTTCAAACATCAGATCCCAGACACCGTGCCCCAGACGCTCACCGCGTTTCTGGAACTTGGTGACCGGACGCCATTCCGGCTGTGGAGAGTACTGACCGTCACCAGCAACGTTGTTGTAGCCTTCAGCCACATTCATCACGTCCATCATGTGCTCAGCGTAGTTTTCCCAGTCCGTCGCCATGTGGAAAACACCGCCCACTTTCAGCTTACGACGGATCGTCTGGGCGAATTCCGGCTGCACGATGCGGCGCTTGTGATGCTTTTTCTTGTGCCAAGGATCAGGGAAGAACAACTGTAGGGTATCGAGGCTGCCATCAGGGATGCAGTTCGCCAACACTTCCACGGCGTCATCACAGTAAACCCGGATGTTATCCACACCCTCAAGTTGTGCGTTGTTCAGCAGACGGCCAACACCCGGACGGTGTACTTCGATGCCGATATAGTTTTTCTCTGGCTGATCTTTGGCCATCGACAGCAATGAGTCGCCCATGCCAAAACCGATCTCCAGCACCACCGGCGCGTCACGACCGAACACTTCATCCAGCTGAATCGCGCCGTTTGCCAGATCCAGCCCGTATTTAGGCCAGGCTTCATCCAGACCACGCTGCTGGCCTTCGGTCATACGGCCTGCACGCAGGACAAAGCTGCGAACGGTACGCATGTATTTCTTTTCTTCGCCCGCTTCAGATTCGGGTGTGGTGCTGTTCTGTTCTTCGGTCATGGGGATCTGTCTAATACTGTCTTACAAATAATAAGGCCCGATACAGATGCATCGGGCCTGTGGATAGTGCCCAGAGGGTATTACTTGATCAGGCCGTCCATTGGGGACGATGCGCTGGCATACTTCTTACGCGGCATACGACCGGCCAGAAACGCTTCACGGCCCGCTTCGATCGCTTTACACATGGCCGATGCCATCAGCACAGGATCGTTAGCCGCAGCAATCGCGGTGTTCATCAGTACACCTTCACAGCCCATTTCCATCGCGATAGCCGCGTCAGAAGCGGTACCAACACCG
>NZ_JBFGYC010000651.1:0-2053 GCF_041587635.1 Pontibacterium sp.
AGGGCTCAAAAAATAGGTATTGCTGGCTTCCTCTGCCTTCAGTGATGAGGGGGAGTCCCCTGAAGTATAGAAGAAGTATTGTTCGGGCCGCAGCACTCACTACGACCTGATGGCATTTTGGAGCTGAGAATGTCAGTTCAGTAATGCCTGGTTATTATTATTTGAGCTGAGACAGTTGACCTGTTTCAGGGATGGGCAAGGCCCTGATTGCTGCTTTCCTGACAGGTAAACTCTGTGTGTGGCAGAGAGGCTGGAGGGCAGCTTTCGGCGGCAATACTAGGGGTATACCTTAGGGCCAGTTAGGGCCAGTTGCGTCTAATTAATGGTGCCAGATTAACGTATTGATATTAAAGGATAAATATATTGTGATGGTGCCAGTTTTACGGTTCTTTGAGTGAGTTTTTAGGTCCAGATTTTTACCGGCTGAAGTGGGATCAATGACGCCTGATATAGAGTGATTGATCGTATCACTGATCCCTGACAACGTTTACTGTTTATTTAGGACCTTTTGGCCTGATGGACGTGCTTGCATGCGGTGGATATAGCGACTCAGTGGTGAATTATCCGGTAGTAATGTCGAGGCGTTGGGTGTGCCTGAAAGGTAGTCGAGCATCGGAGTGAGGATCGCATCTGCATAGCTGTACTGATCGCCGCAAATAAATGCGTGATCTCCAATCAGCTTTTCGAGTAGCGTGAGCATCTTAATCACTTCAGGCTCGGCTTCTGCAACCTTATCCAATCGAATCTGACCATCCGGGCCTTTGGGGAACGCGAATTCCAACAGGTACTGTCGGACGATTGCCTGATCGACATACTGTGAAATAGCACGACTCCATTGATCGACCTGCGCGCGCCCGTAACTGTCTTCCGGTTGCAGGGCTGGACCATCAAAGCTGGCATCGATATAGCGGCAGATGCTGGCTGTTTCGAATACCGTGTGACTGTTGTGAAGCAGCGCCGGAATTTTTCCAAACGGATGATACTGCTGGTGGGCTTCGCTGTTTAGCTCCAACGGTTCGCCATTGATCTCAAACTTAGTGTCGTAGCTGATCCCTTTCTCTTCGCAGCACAGCATCACCGAACGCACGAAGGTGCTAAAAGCAGGGCCGAGAATCTGAACTTGAGCAGACATGGTAGCTGTTCCTTTTGTGTGGTTTGTGTATGAGATATCTATGTGGTTTTCATAGACTTGTTACCTACAATGCTAGTGGGAATGAAAATATGTTAAAGAACATATTTTGATGGTTAAGTAAGATAAACCAGAACCTTTTATGAAGTGAGTGTAAGCCATGCCCTGGGGACCGGAACAAAAACAGCAGAGCCGCGAGCGTATCCTGAGCAGTGCGGCCAGATTATTTACGCAGTATGGATTTGATCATGTTGGCATCAATGAAGTGATGACTGATGCGGGTATGACACGCGGGGCTTTCTATGCGCATTTTTCGTCTAAGGCTGAGTTATACGCAGAATCCATCGCGACGGCGGCTAAAACGGCGCATCTGAAAGCCACTGAAGCGCTTGGCTCTGATGCAAGCTTACAACGAGTGGTGAAGGGCTACCTGAGCGAAGAGCATCGCAGTGGTGAACAGATTAATTGTCCATTAGCGCTGTTGATCACAGATATTGGGCAGCGGGATGATAAGGTCCGTGAAGCTTATACACGGGTGTTTAAAGGATTTGTGAATCTGATTGCCCAGGGAGGGGATGCGGATGCTGATGAGGCGCATCGGCAGGCGTTGCAAAAGGCGGTGTTGATGGTCGGGGGGATGGCAATCTCCAGAGCAATTAATGACGAAGAGTTAGCCGCGACGTTGTTGGATGTGTGCCGCAACGGCGTACTGGATGGTCAAGAGGCTTAGTCAGTGATGGGCGCCAAGTACATGCCGCACCGGTTGTCCCGTAGGCCGGAAACAGGACAACCGGTTTGACGACTAACGTCGCCGTGCAAGCATGTTCAGGATATCTCTGAAGACACTGTTCTCCAGAGTTTCTGGCAGGTCGAGGGCCAGATTGTTTCGGTAGTAAGGGCTTAGATCCAGACCAAATCCCAGCG
>NZ_JBFGYC010000652.1:0-2052 GCF_041587635.1 Pontibacterium sp.
GCTGGAAAAAAAACAACCGAGGAGCATCCGGTTACAAACGCTCCGTTATAGACCTTCTAAATACCGTTTGCGATCATCCGTCTCCAAATGCGACTCGAAGAAATTGATTAGCTCATGCACGCTTTCCCGGCCTTGCTCCTCAGTCTTTTCACCGTTCCGGATCTGTTCCGCTTCCTCAGCCAGGAAATTCATCATCTTCTCGCCCATATCCGCCGGAGTTTTGTTTAGCAGATCAACCAATTGATCAACTTCTTCACCGGCCATCCCTGCAGCCTGCCAGAATGTTTCTCGCTGTTCAGGTATGACTGACAGCTCAGCGTCACGCAACGCCTCCATATCCTGCGTTGCCGCTAGGGCATTTGTACGCGCCTGAAAATCCTGTGTGTCCTGTTGCAGGTAATCGTCTGATAGCTCGACTAAAGGGACTTGCTGCTGGATCAGACGGTTAAGGTCATGTACTCGCTGATCACGGGCGTCGGCCCCCAGCTCATCCAGATTATCGGCCAGGTGCATTGCGCGAGTGGATAGATCAACATCCTCATTCTTGCGATTAACCCAGGCATCGGTAGCCAACACCTTGATCAGAGTCTCCTGATCTCGCTCGCCCGTACCCGGTTGTTTCACTTCATAGAATCGATGGTCCTCATCCGCACCGGTATCACGCTGATCGCCCATACGAGACATAAACACGGCATCACGTACTGTCGCATCACTGCGCAGAGCATCGACCGTATCCATGACCTCAGCATTGGCTTCCATATCCTCAGGATGCTGGCTATCAGCCCCAATCAGCTGATCTAAACTTGTTTCCGTAATCGTGATATAGGCACGCTGATCACTGACATCCATCACGTTTAGCTGTGTGCTCATCTGAGTCACTTGCTCATCGCTCAGGTCATAGTTCTCCAGTATTCCCACAGAGCTTTCGATCATGCCCAGTAATGTATCAGACGAAAGATTGTCGTGTTCAGGGATGGCATAATAATCCTCTCCCGACGAACCGGCCTTCTGTGTCATCGAACTCAGAGAGGGGTCTGCTTTTGCGGCTAGTCCGCCAAGGTAGTTCAGGGTGGTATCTTTAGTGGTCGCGCTACGATCAGACAACTGTTCTGCCAAGCGCCCACCCAGTTCGGTATCTTTGCCAAAAACGTGCAACAAACCCGACTGCTGGCCATCGCTAAAGTTTGCGAGCGTATCTAAGGTTTTGCCCACATCCTCCATATTGGAAACTGTCTGTACAAAATTGTGCAGATCATCAGCAGAGGATGCACCTTGGGTTTGAGATATCTGCCCATTGGGCTGATAGGTTTCAGAAGTATCACGCAGCGGGATCTTCGCAGCATGGCGATCAACCTCATCCAGCACGCGGCTGCGCGTCTCTGCATTCAGATCGGTCAGCGTTGAGATAAGGTTGTCGGTATTTTTGCCCGCAGACAGAACTGCAGTAAAGCCACTCTGTTGTGGCGTGGTGCGAAGCCCTTCAACGGCATTAGTCAGCTGGCTCAGCTCTTCATCACTGAGTTCTTCCGCTAAGGCCAAGAAATCTTCATTTTGAATCAGGTCGGTATCGATAAGCGTATTTTGCTGGGCATCAGACAGTCGATCGAGTACAGATTCCATCCGGTCGGCTCTTTCCGAGCGCTCAACAATCAATACATGAACGTCTCCCTCAAATGCGATGTATTCGTTTGCAACGTGGGAAGCGCCAGCATTCGATAGTGATACCTTATCTGGTTGCGCATTACCTGAACGCATCTGTGTCTTACTGGTGTCATCTGTCGGCTGGGACTGCGTTCTCAAGCTGGACAGCTGGTTGGTGATTGCATTCTGCAAACCTGCTGAGTCCAATTTCATATCCATATCCTTAGTCTTAGTACCGCCTGAATATGTACTATCGGCCGCGCTCAGGATTGGCATAGGTTGAGAAACATTAAAATTTCGCAAGATTTCAAGTTGGAAATAGAACGGTCGTTTTAAAAGCCCGTAGCGACAGGGCTTTCAGGAAATGCAGGGGACCAAAATAATTCTCAGAAATTATATAAAAAACAGAAC
>NZ_JBFGYC010000653.1:0-2052 GCF_041587635.1 Pontibacterium sp.
AATCAGGTGGTGGTCTCTTAAGTCGTGAGATGCAGCTGACAGAGGATAACGCCTATCCACTGTCAGGCCTTGTGGTTAGGTTATTCAGCGATGTTCGCGTCTGCACTGGTGTCTGAGCGTTCAGAACCACCATTGTCCAACCGGAACTGTTCCAGCTTCTCGACGACCAGGTCATAGGTTTGGTCAATATTTCCGGCAATATCGTCCGTCAATGCACCCATACCGTCGAGTATTTCACGTGCTTCGCCAAAGCCTTGCAAGATACCGCCACCAATGACATCGGTGAAGTGGTCGACCAGTTCACTGCCTTGTAGCTCAGGGTTAGCTTCCTGAAAACGTGAAAACAACCCTGTGGTGAGTGACACAATGCGGTCTGCGGTGGCTTCAGGGGAGACATCGAGTCCGCTCTCTACCGCATTGTCCAGCGCTCGTGGACCCAGATCCGGTTCCAGAATTTCGTTGATTTTCTCTGTTGCGGCTTTAAATACAAGTGCCAGAGAATCGTTGCCAGCGTTGATGTTGACTTGCAGTGAGGCTTCTACGATTGAGCGGTTAAGTTCTGTTTTAGCCTGCTGCTGAGGTGTCATCGCCTCAGTGCCTTCCGCTCGTTCTGCCCGTTTTGCTTCATTTTTTTCATGGGCTTGTTGAGACACATGTTGTCCAAACGGCTGTGGTTTGTCGGATTGTTTGGCTTGCACAGATACGGACTGGCCGAAATTATTGATGCTCATACCTATCTTCTCTTTGGCGATTCTTGGCAGTATCCCATGTTATCGGCAGGTGTGCGAAACCATTGACTGAATATTACTCACTATCATCGAAATTCTCTTGATTCAGTTTTGATTAACGAAATTAGATTAGTATTCATAGTTTGAACTGGGAGCGGTGTGTTTGGTCACAAGCTCCGATATGCTTACGCTAACTCACTGATAGAACAGGCAGTATGGAAGTCATTATGGTTGATGCGTTACCGGAACTCATTGCAGGACCCGTGGTAAGACGGTTACAGCCGGAACAGATGGTGCTTTGGTTTGTATGCTCCCGGCAGGTGGATGTGATGCTGGAGCTGTATAGAGAGGATGGCGCGACCGAACAATATCCGCTGAACGGTTCGAACACTGAGATACTGCCTATCGGTGAGCGTGCGTATGTCTATTTGGTCAATGTGGTACCCAATAGCCGCTTACCTTTAGGCGAACGCTTTGAATATGATCTGAAGTTCTCAGGTGATGAGGGCGTGCGGGGGTTGGCGCAGTTACAACCGACGATACTTTATCCGGGGGAATCCCGTCTTTCTCTGGTGATTAAATCCCGGTTGGACAAGGTCCTGCACGGTTCTTGTCGTAAGCCTCATTACCCCAGCGATGATGGCTTATTGCAGGCTGATCTGGTTTTGCAGTCGTCGGTGCAAAATGCCGAGGAACGTCCCGCGCTGCTTTTAATGAGTGGTGATCAGATCTATGCCGATGATGTGGCAGGTCCCATGTTAACGGCCATTCATCAGGTTATTGAGTTGTTAGGGCTGCAGAGTGAAATCCTGAGCGGCTCAACGGTTAAAGACAGCGAAGAGCTATATCGCAATACCTGTTGTTACTATCAGCGCGAAAACCTGCTGCCTCACAATCGAGCCAACGAAACCCTTCGGGATAAGTTCTTTGGGGGCGCGAAAAAGCCGATCTTTACCGCAGACGGGGCGCATAATCATTTGATTACGCTAGGTGAAGTGTTAGCGATGTACCTGCTGGTATGGTCGCCCTCATTGTGGGCCTATGTAAAAACCAATGTGAGTGATGTCGACGAAAATTACCGTGACCGCTATCTGGAAGAACAGAAGCAACTCGCGCATTTCGCTGAAGGTTTGCCGCGGGTACAGCGGGCGATGGCTCATTTGCCGGTATATATGATCTTTGATGATCATGACGTGACGGATGATTGGAATCTGACGCGTGGTTGGGAGGATGCAGCTTATGATCATCCCTTCTCTCGCCGGATCATTGGTAATGCATTGATTGGTTATTGGGTATGCCAGGGCTGGGGTAATGCGCCGCAGCA
>NZ_JBFGYC010000654.1:0-2036 GCF_041587635.1 Pontibacterium sp.
GTCCCGCTCTACCAACTGAGCTAATTCCGCACCGTTTCCCAACCACTCTCAAGGAAAGAGAATGGCGTCCCATAGGGGGTTCGAACCCCTGTTACCGCCGTGAAAGGGCGGTGTCCTAGGCCACTAGACGAATGGGACGTGGATACGTTTAAAGTTTCCCTCAAACGCGGGACGTATCTTATGCGGACTACAGTAATCGTTCAAGCAGTTTTTTTAATTTTTTCCCAAAAAACTGCTCTTTTTCATCAGGAACCCCAACAACAAGCTTTTTCCTTCACAAACAACAGGTTAAGGACTGATCAATCACAGGCCTTAACCCATATAAGCCGACAAAAGCAAAAAGCATATGTCAGCCCCTACTCTCTTTCCTAAAACCTTCGTCTCTACTCAAACAAGCAGAAACCTCTCATAGACAGGGAAGGACAAACATTTTCAACTTAAGCCAACTGATACTCAATACCCGTACTAGCCAGCCCCGTCAGATCAATATTCTGTGTGTTCAACTCATGGTTAGCAGCAATACTTACCAACCCACCGACAGACAAGCTACCGCTATCCAACATCTCAACATAAGGCGCTACCTGAGCATTCTTAGGGGCATGCCCAACCAGATTAGTCCAAAGTAGCTCTGCAATATTTTGATGATCAGTATACCCACGGAGGCTTATCGCAGCCTCGGCTAAACCTTCGTAACTCATACCACCATCAAGCAGGGATAACCCAGTCCCCACAAAAGCAGGGTTTTCAATCGCATCAGCACCATATACAGCGCCTAATATTTTACAAACCTGTCCGGCATGCCCATCATTCAGCAGGTCAAAAGCAATATTGGTATCGGTAAACTGGAGACGTTCTATATTGGAAAATTCATAGGAGATTCCACCGTCGTTGATCATACCGTTTGAGCTATCCGAACTGAGAGTCAGATCACTCTGACTTCGAGTGATAGGTAGCACCAAGGTATCGATCCCAGCCAGCCCGTTAAAGATGCCACTCTCAGCTTCCCCATAAAACATATCGTTTCCAACACTTGCTGCATCCGAACCGCGGACAGTGTCTGTCGCCGTAGATGTAACGACCTCTAGGAAACCATCACCATCGATGTAAACCACAGTGACGCTAATGGCGGAGCCGATATCACTTCGTGTCAACTGATATGATTCGAAATTTGCTCCAAGTATGCTATCCCCATCTCGAGTCCATCGATATTCCAAAGCCCCTAAACCATTGCCATCACTCAGGCTGGTCGTATCAGCAGTTAAGGTAGCGCCTTGGATGGCTTCACCAGTTATACCTATAGTGCCAGTAGCCGGACTATTTGTGCTTGCAGCGACAACATGATCATCACTACCAATAACAACCGCATAATTTCCAGAAGCACTGCCACCGTATTCCCATTCGATACTTAGGTAATGCGTTCCGGTGTATGTCGGCTGGAACCTCGCTATGGTATCTACGCCATAGGGCTCCTCATATCCAGCGCTTTCTCCATCAACGGCATATAAGTGGTAACCTTCATTATCATAAATCCTTAATCGGGACGGCATTTCACCCTGCAGAATAAGGTTATATGAAGCACCGTTCTGCAACTCAACCCCTATCATATCCAAGGAATTATTCGTGCCCAACCGACCTATGTAGTGCCCCGAGGCACCAAAACTTGTCGAGGAATAAAGCGTTATGTTTGATTCAAGCGCATAATCAATATAAAACCGTACACTTTGAGCATTTCCCTCTGTCCAAAATGGATCTCTCGACATCAGTTACGTCTCCATTTTCCTAATACAATCCATTACCTCTGCCTGCAATAAGTCTCGTAAAGCCTAACAACGCATGGCGCTTCGCTTTTGCAGAACCAGTGACACACTCAGCACTTAAACGGACCTATCAGGGATTAATATCATTGCGCGACAGGGAGAGTGTTGTTGATACTTTCACACAGGGTATGAAAGTAAGAATGGCATTAGGCAGTACTTATCTACCTTACGGGCGTTTAGATTCGATTACGCCAACCGTTACAATTCCCTTTAGAAGCA
>NZ_JBFGYC010000655.1:0-2034 GCF_041587635.1 Pontibacterium sp.
GAGTCTGAGGCATAGGACCGTCGGTCGCGCCACAAACCAGGATAGCGCCGTCCATCTGAGCAGCACCGGTGATCATGTTTTTAACATAGTCAGCGTGCCCTGGGCAGTCTACGTGTGCGTAGTGACGGATAGTGGAATCGTATTCAACGTGAGACGTTGCGATGGTGATACCACGCTCACGCTCTTCTGGTGCGTTATCGATCTGGTCGAACGCCTTCATTTCACCGCCGAAAACTTCCGCACATACGCGAGTCAGGGCAGCAGTCAGTGTAGTTTTGCCGTGGTCAACGTGGCCGATAGTACCAACGTTAACGTGCGGCTTGGAGCGTTCAAATTGTTCTTTAGCCACGGTTAATACCTCTTAAACGAAAGGGCAATAATTAATTCTGATTGATAACCGCATCAGCGACATTTTTTGGCGCTTCAGCGTAATCTTCAAATTCCATAGAGTAGGTCGCACGACCCTGGGTAGCGGAGCGCAAATCTGTTGCGTATCCGAACATTTCACCCAATGGCACTTGTGCATTGATGACCTTACCGGAAGAGCTGTCTTCCATACCCTGAACAAGGCCACGACGACGATTCAGGTCTCCCATCACGTCGCCCATGTACTCCTCAGGAGTGACCACCTCTACTTTCATCATCGGCTCTAACAAGCATGGGCTGGCTTCCTGCGCGTACTTCTTAAGCGCCTGAGATGCCGCGATTTTAAACGCCATCTCGTTGGAGTCAACCTCATGGAAGGACCCATCATGAAGACGAGCCTTCAGGCCGATAAGCGGGTAGCCTGCGATAACACCGTTCTGCATTTGCTCGGTGATACCTTTTTCGATCGCCGGGATGAATTCCTTCGGAATCGCACCACCCACAACCTCGTTGATAAACTCCAGACCCTCTTTATCAGAAGGGCTGAACTCAATCACAACGTGACCGTACTGACCGCGACCACCAGACTGTCGCGCAAACTTATGATTTGCGTTAACTGACTGGCGAATTTTTTCGCGGTAGGCAACCTGTGGTTTACCGATGTTTGCCTCAACTTTGAACTCGCGCTTCATTCGATCCACGAGAATATCCAGATGAAGCTCACCCATGCCGGAAATGATAGTCTGACCCGTTTCCTGATCAGTTTCTACCCGGAAAGAAGGATCTTCCTGCGCAAGCTTACCCAACGCAATGCCCATTTTTTCCTGATCCGCCTGGGACCTTGGCTCAACCGCAACAGAGATAACCGGTTCCGGAAACTCCATACGCTCCAGAACGATAACATTATTGGTAGCACACAAAGTGTCACCTGTAGTTACGTCCTTCATACCGATCAGAGCCGCGATATCGCCTGCGCGAACCTCTTTGATCTCTTCACGATTATTGGAGTGCATCTGCACCATACGACCAACACGCTCTTTCTTGCTTTTCACGGAATTCATCACACTGTCGCCAGAGTTGAGAACACCGGAATACACACGCACGAAAGTCAGCGTACCTACGAATGGATCGGTTGCGATCTTAAACGCCAGCGCCGCGAACGGCGCATCGTCATCAGCTTCGCGAGTTGCGACAGTTTCTGCTGCATCATCCAGCGTGCCTTCGATCGCCTTAACCTCGACCGGAGACGGCATATATTCGATGACAGCATCAAGCACCGCCTGAACGCCTTTGTTCTTGAATGCAGAACCACACTGCATCAAAACAACGTCGTTATCCAGCGTGCGCTGACGCAGACCCGCTTTAATTTCTTCTGCGGACAACTCACCCTCTTCAAGGTATTTGTCCATCAGCTCTTCGGATGCCTCGGCTGCAGCGTCGACCATTTCTTCACGCAGCTCTTCGGCTTTATCCTGGAGGTCTGCAGGGATATCCTGCAGCTCGTAAGTCATGCCCTGATCCGACTCGTTCCACATGATAGCTTTCATGAGAATCAGATCTACGACACCCTTAAACTCATCTTCCGCACCGATCGGGAAATTGATCGGCACAGCAGTCGCACCCAGGCGATCCCTCAATTGGTCTACGACCATGAAGAAATCCGCACCC
>NZ_JBFGYC010000656.1:0-2032 GCF_041587635.1 Pontibacterium sp.
ACCTGTTCCGCCGCACTACCTAATACCTGCTTAGCCGCGTTAGATTCTGCAATATCACCTGCAGGCGTTGATGTACCGTGCGCATTGATATAATGCACATCATCAACGCTTAGCTGAGCATCACGTATCGCATTACTCATAGACAGTGCCGCACCTTCCCCTGTCTCCGGAGGAGCAGTCATATGGAAAGCATCGTCACTCATACCAAAGCCCGCAAGTTCACAATAGATATTTGCGCCTCGAGCTTTGGCGTGTTCGTATTCTTCTAAAATAAGGATTCCGGCACCATCCCCCAACACAAACCCATCACGGTCTTTATCCCATGGACGGCTCGCGCGCTGTGGGTCGTCATTACGCGTTGACAGTGCCCGCGCTGCGGAGAAACCACCAATACCCAATGGCGTGGTTGCCATTTCGGAACCGCCTGCCAACATAACATCAGCATCACCATACTGAATCATGCGCATCGCCTGACCAATATTGTGGGTTCCTGTTGTACATGCGGTAGTAATCGCAATATTTGGCCCTTTAAAGCCATATTTGATCGCCAAGTTACCAGCAATCATATTAATAATACTACCCGGTACAAAAAACGGAGAGATACGGCGTGGGCCGCTGTTTTTAAGTACATCACAGTTCTTTTCAATCATCGGCAAACCACCAATGCCTGAACCGATCGCGCAACCAATACGCGGTGCGTTTTCTTCAGTGACTTCCAGGCCCGCATCGCTTACTGCCTGAATCGCAGCCGCCATGCCGTATTGAATAAAGAGATCCATCTTGCGCGCTTCCTTGGCGCTCATATACTCGCTGACATCGAAACCTTTCACCGATGCGGAGAAACGGGTCGCAAACGTAGAAGCATCAAAATGCTCAATATTCGCTGCGCCACTTTTTCCTGCCAAGATGTTTCCCCAGGTGTCCTGGACTGTATTACCAACCGGGGTAAGCATACCCAAACCAGTAACAACCACTCGCCTGCGTGACATCATGATCCTCCCAATGTGCTACCTACAGAAAAAAGAAAAGCCGCACTATACAAGATAGCTGCGGCTTTTCGGGTATTCGAGACTGAGTTCGATTACTGGTTAGCGTTAACGTAATCGATTGCCAGCTGAACAGTAGTGATTTTTTCAGCTTCTTCGTCAGGGATTTCGGTTTCGAATTCCTCTTCCAGAGCCATCACCAGCTCAACAGTGTCCAGAGAGTCAGCACCCAGATCTTCTACAAATGCTGCAGAGTTCACTACTTCCTCTTCTTTAACGCCCAGCTGTTCAGCGATGATTTTCTTTACGCGCTCTTCAATGTTGCTCATAACTCTTCCTATCTTCTTATCAACATCACCACAATAATGATGTGGCACAGGATTCTAATGAAGCCGACACGCGGATTCAAGCATGTCAGCGGTGTTTTTTTACTTATTAGCTGACGGCACATTATCACCAATTGGCGAAAAAAAACAATTCCTTGATGCACCGATCAGGACATATACATGCCGCCATTGACGTGGATCGTCTCACCCGTCACATAACCGCCGCCCTGACTCGCCAGGAAACCGACAACTGCCGCAATCTCTTCCGGCTGCCCCAGACGGTTCATCGGGATCTGAGACTGCAGTTTTTCTTTGTGCTCATCTGCCAGGCCACTGGTCATATCGGTGTCGATAAAGCCAGGTGCTACACAGTTGACTGCAATATTACGCGAACCGACTTCACGAGCCAGTGCTCGGGTAAAACCTTCCATACCGGACTTGGCGGCCGCGTAGTTTGCCTGACCTGCGTTACCCATGGATGCAACCACAGAGCTCACGCTGATGATACGACCCCAGCGCGCCTTAGTCATGCCACGCAGACAGCCCTTAACCAGACGGAAGACAGAGTTCAGATTGGTATTCATCACTGAATCCCATTCGTCATCTTTCATGCGCATCATGATGTTATCACGAGTAATGCCGGCGTTATTGACCAAAATACCAATCGCACCGAACTCGCCCTGCACGGTCTTCAGAACAGACTCTACAGATTCAGAAGAC
>NZ_JBFGYC010000657.1:0-2024 GCF_041587635.1 Pontibacterium sp.
CTAAAGACTTCACACCCGTCTGTACGACAGAGCTGGGATATATGGCGAAGCTCAAGCCAGAATTTGAAAAGCGTAATTGCAAAACCATAGGACTAAGTATCGATCCGGTGAGTGATCACAATGCATGGCTCAGTGATATCGCAGAAACTCAAGGGCACGCCGTAAACTACCCCTTGATCGGCGATCCGGATCTGGTCGTTGCTAAGCTCTACGATATGATCCACCCAAACGCCAGTGGCGCCCAACCGCGTACTGCTGTCGATAATGCGACGATTCGCTCGGTGTTTATGATCGGTCCGGACAAAAAGATAAAAGCCACCCTCACCTATCCAATGAGTACCGGACGAAATTTTGATGAAGTACTGCGCTTATTGGATTCCTGTCAGTTAACCGCAACGCATAAAGTGGCAACACCTGTGAATTGGAAACAGGGAGAAGACGTGATCATCGTGCCTGCTGTATCTAATGATGAAGCCAAGGAACGGTTCCCGGATGGCTGGAAAGCACCTAAACCTTACCTCCGGATTGTGCCACAACCTAAATAGATGCCTTTGAAACATAGTGGCTAGCGATCCTATCAAGACAGCCCAGGGAGTCATTCAGCTTCCTGGGCTGCATTACAGCTTAACGTGTAGAAGGGTTATAAATGTGCTCGATATTGTGACTAAACGTATCGCGATATTTATCTTCATCCATTCCCTGATCAGCAAACGCCAGACCTGCACTCATTCCGAGTACTGCCACAACGGCTAAGAATAACGACTTCATAGTGAACTCCTGAAGACCACAGGGTGTGGTCACGATGTATTTTCTAAGACTATTGCCACATACATTTGTTCTGAACAAGGTACCAAGTTCGTTCTAAAGTAGTAATTTCACGCACAAATTCTCGCTCTGTTCTCTTTCGGTACAGTTAGATTTTCTACAATAGAACGCCCCATTCAATACCTTGCCCTGCTACTTTTCGAATCAGCCTCTGTGTAAAATCACACGATCTAACACAATTCACACGGACGATGGCATTCAGCACCGATAAAGCAAAATAAAGCTAAGCTGCTATTTATTACGATATGTCTTATAGCCTGAATTCCGGCAACAAGGAGTTACTATGAAAAAAGCACTAATCTGGTTACCTCTCGCAACGGTACTGAGCTTGCCGTTTGCTCACACTGCCACCGCAGGTTTTGGAGATTTCGTCAAAGGCCTGGAAGAAACCAGTAAAGAAGTGCTGGATAACAATCTGAGCGGTAGCGATTCAAGCAGCGTACTACCCACTACTCTGGATACCGACACCCTAATCCAAGGCCTGAAAGAAGCACTGGAGGTCGGAAGCCGTCGCGCGATTGATAACATCAGTCAGGATGGTGGTTACCTCAATAATGCGAACATCCGCGTGCCGATGCCTGCACCGCTGGACAAGGCAGCATCTCTGCTCAACCGCATGGGTATGGAAAAACAGGTTGAGCAGTTCGAACAGAGTATGAACCGCGCAGCTGAAAAAGCAGCACCCCATGCAATGGAGCTTATCGTTGGTGCGCTCAAAGAGATGACGATCGAAGATGCCAAGCGTATCTACGAAGGTTCTGACAGCGCAGCAACTGAGTACTTTCGCGAAAAAACCTCCACCCGACTAACTGAGCTATTTAAACCCAGCATCGCCGAATCGATGAGCGAAGTCGGTGTAACCCGCTACTACGGCGCGGTTGCTGAAGAAGCTAAACAACTGCCCTATGTTGGCAACAACCTGAATATCAATTTAGAAGACCACGTGACTGAAAAAGCGCTGGATGGGTTGTTCACGGTACTCGCGGAAGAAGAGAAAAAGATTCGTGAGAATCCTGCAGCCCGTACCACCGATCTGCTGAAGAAAGTCTTTCAGTAAACGCTGCACATTTGAACGTTTGACCGCTCTTCTGCCGACATAAATTGGCAAAAGAGCGGTCAAGCATACCTGACCCGCCAATCTTCATCTTCCAATCCCCCCGCTTTCTGATTAACAAAGCCACCCGCAGAAACGCCTGAAA
>NZ_JBFGYC010000658.1:0-2022 GCF_041587635.1 Pontibacterium sp.
CGGCACTTTTTCACCGGTGAGTGGGTGAATGGCTTCGACGCCCAGCGCCATGCCTTTTTTCTCCATGGTTGCCAGATCGGCCTCAGCAACCTTGATGTTTTTGCACTCGTCCAGGAATTTGGTCAGCTCTGGATTGTTCTCAGCGGCTTTTTGCGCGAGAGGATGCTGTGCGGCAACGGCGACATAGGTCACACCCAGAAGAGTGTCAGGACGCGTCGTAAAGACTTCCAGCTCACCGTAACCTTCGACGTCAAACTGCAGCTCCACACCTTCGGAGCGACCAATCCAGTTTTTCTGCATGGTGCGGACCTGTTCAGGCCACTGATCCAGTTTATCCAGATCTTCAAGCAGTTGGTCTGCGTAGTCCGTAATTTTCAGGAACCACTGAGGAATCTTCTTACGCTCGACCAATGCGCCGGAACGCCAGCCACGACCATCGATAACCTGCTCGTTAGCCAGTACGGTCTGATCGACGGGATCCCAGTTAACTTCGGCTTCTTTTTTGTAAACCAGACCGGCGTCCATCAGCTGGGTGAAGAACCACTGTTCCCAACGGTAGTATTGTGGGTGACAGGTCGCCAGTTCACGGTTCCAGTCGTAACCAAAGCCCATCTGCTTGAGCTGGGTACGCATGTAGTCGATGTTTTCGTAGGTCCACTTCGCAGGCGCAACGTTGTTTTTTAACGCGGCGTTCTCGGCGGGCAGGCCAAATGCATCCCAACCCATCGGCTGAAGGACGTTTTTTCCCTGCATGCGCTGGTAGCGGGAGATCACGTCACCAATGGTGTAGTTACGAACGTGGCCCATGTGAAGACGGCCGCTTGGGTATGGGAACATGGATAGACAGTAGAACTTATCTTTCCCTGGCTCCTCAATACATTTGAAGCTGTCATTGTCTTCCCAGTGCTGCTGGGCCTGAGTTTCGATTTCCTGAGGCTGATACTGTTCGTTCATCGTGATCTTTTGTGAACCCGGTAACTGAAAACCGGCATCGGATTGACGCCGGTTAAATGTTCATATGGAAAGTTTGCGGTATGGGGCATAGCATACAATATATGGACTAGAGCCAACAGAGTTTCACCCTCAGGAGTGCATGTTATGACTGATAAAGATAACGATCGCCAAAATGATTCGGCTCAAGGAATCAGTGCCTACGATCGGGTGGTGGCCAGATTGCATAAAAATCTGTCTGATGCTGAAGCCAGTTCTTGGGAATATCTGCAGGAAAAAATTGAAGAAGCTGTTGAGATGGAGTTGACGGCGGAAGAGATGACCCGTGACGAAATGGATCTTCTGACCGCCTATATCAAGCGTGATTTGAAGAAGCTGGGCTTTTATGCCCATGGTACAGGTGAAGGGATCGCGGCCTGGTTACATTTTGATTTGAATGTGCTGGAAGATCGGATGAAACGGCTGCTGGTTAGTCTGGCGGACAAGACGCGTATTCAGCAGGAAGAGTTGCGTGAACGATTGGATCACGGTGATGAGGAATATATTGCCGGAGAGCTGGCAGGTGCTGGAACATTGCAGTGTCTTAAATGTGAATCCACACAGGTGTTAACCAAAACCGCTCAAATCGGACCCTGTGAGAAGTGCCAGGGGCGATATTTCCGTCGTATCTCTCAACCGTGGCAACAAGATAACGCTTGATATTATGAGTATTCGCAATGGTCGGTGGTGTCTGCTGCTGGCACTGGTCTTAAGTACCAGTGCCGCGGCATTAGGATTTTATGCCGGTGCCGAGCGCCCCGCGCAGATGTTATCTGTTCAGTTGGTCAACGATTCCAGTCGGCTGATTGAACGGGTTGAGATTAAACACGGCAACTCCGACACTCAGGAACTGATCTCAATATTGGGGCTTAAACCCGGAGATGATCGGGTTGTCGGGCTCAATCATCAGCCTGCGATGGGATTCAGTTTGACGGTGCATTATGCCGACGGTGAACACTATGAGATGTGTGTCGGAAAATATGTGCCGGGGTGGTTTCTGTCAGAAGTGATCAGTGACGAAGGTTTGGACGA
>NZ_JBFGYC010000659.1:0-2022 GCF_041587635.1 Pontibacterium sp.
GAGCGCATTCGGGGCGGGAAATGTGCTCTTGCCCGCAGTAGGGAGTGATCCTTATGGTCTGACGTTGATTGCCGATCCGGGGAGCTTGGGTAGCAGCAGCTTTAGCTTTAGCCGTGGTCTGGCCGGCGAGATGTCTTTGTTGATTGATAGTCTTCTTTCGAACAGTGGTTCGATCAAGATCCGTGAAGACAGCATTAATGATCAACTTGAGGGTATTGAGCTTGATCGGGAAAGTCTTGACAGTCGTATGGTGAAAGTCGAGGCACGACTGCTCAGTCAGTTTTTGGCGATGGAACGCATCATTTCCAGTTTAAATGCAACCAGCGATTCGTTGGATGGTATTTTGGATCGTCTGCCGTTTACCGCTCAGAAATCTTGATGAGTGATTAGTATTTAATATTTTCTCTGTCCGTGTCTGATTTGTGCTTGCACGGGTTTTGACTAGTGAATTACACGTATTAGGTGATAGTAATGAGCGTTAACCTGAACGCCTTGAAGCAGTATAAAAATGTTGATCTACGTGCGACTGCTGAGACAGCGTCTCCTCATAAGCTGATAGAAATGCTGATTGATGGTGGTCTTGGTGCAATGGCAAAAGCCAAGGGTGCGATTGAGCGTGGGAACATTGAAGAGCGCACATTACACGTGAACAAAGCGGTTCAAATTGTGATGGGGCTTAGGGATTCGCTGGATCACGAAAAGGGCGGCGAGGTATCCGGTAATCTGGATTCCCTTTACGAATACATGACACGCACGTTAATGCTGGCCAACCGTGAGAATGATGGAGAGCGTGTGCAGGAGGTCATGAACCTGATGCTGGAGATTAAGCAGGGTTGGGTGGGAATGCCTGAAGACGTTAAGCAAGGCAAGGTGGCTGCTGAAAACGCTTAACATAAGTTGTTTCGGTTCCTCTAAGAAAAATGGCGTGTTCCTTAAGGTGCACGCCATTTTTTTATGCATGAACATTGTGAAGTGATGCCTAGCGCTCCATGGGGTGTTTGTCTAGGGTTAGGGATTTTAAGCCGCTAATGTTTTAATGTGCCAAAAAGTTGACATTCTGCTGTTTGGTGAAATACTTCATCTAATGATTTTTTGACGCTTAGCCACTGTGATGACTCAATCAAACCTCAATTTGGTGTACGTGGATGACGGCGGGGATGGTTATTTGCCATCCTGTGCGGGTTTTCTGCAGCTACCTTTACAGCACTTCGATTATCCACTCTGGCTGCAAAATGCAGATCAACTGGACGGCATTGATTCACCGGTTCTGTTGCTCGGGGCTTGCCGTACGCCGATCGCTGTAGATCGAATGCTGATCCAGCTGGCCAAAAACAACCCCGATATGCCGGTGCTCTTGTGTGGACTGGCGAGAGAGGAGCTGGTGGCGCTGCCCGATGAACTCAAACCGATGGTGGTGGGGGCGTTAACTGAGAAGTTCTCTTACGGTGAGCTGACGGATTTATTACATAAGGCTCAGGTTTACCGCCAGCAGAAATCCAGTGGGCAGCCGGTGGTAGCGCCTAATGGCAGCAGTGTGCTGGGTGTCTCGGATGCCGTGATTCAGGTGCGGGCGATGATCAATAAAGTCGCAATGCGGGATGTCAGTGTGCTGATTACCGGCGAATCCGGGACCGGTAAAGAGGTTGTGGCGCGTAATCTACATGAGCATTCTACGCGGCAGGGCGGACCTTTTGTGCCAATCAACTGTGGTGCTATTCCTGCCGAGTTGTTGGAAAGTGAGCTGTTTGGTCACGAGAAGGGCGCGTTTACCGGGGCGGTGAATAGTCGGCCCGGACGATTTGAACTTGCAAAAGGTGGCACTTTGTTTCTGGATGAGATCGGGGACATGCCGCTGAATATGCAGGTGAAAATCCTGCGTGTCATTCAGGAGCGGAAGTTTGAGCGTGTGGGTGGTACCAAAACACTGGATGCTGATGTACGCATCGTCGCCGCGACGCACAAAGATCTGGAGGTGATGATCGAAGCGAATGAGTTTCGGGAAGATCTCTACTTCCGCCTCAA
>NZ_JBFGYC010000660.1:0-2015 GCF_041587635.1 Pontibacterium sp.
CAAAATAAATACGAAACAGTTAAGCCTGAGAATGGCGCAGAACCACCGTTTTGTTTTTATTGTGCGAGCGGCTATTTGTTGCAATGCATCATAATGATCTACCGCATATACGTCAAGTAACTCATATATATCAATTTTTAGGCGCTGCGGCTATCTAGAATAACGATGCGATCACCAGCGTATTCTTAAGAGGCCCCCCTGATAACCGGAATACGCAATATCGACGCTAACTCTCTGCCCCTCCAAATCAACAAACCCCATGGTTTTCGCTGGCTGGCAAGCAACTAACCATCAGTAGAATTGAGCAGGTTTAGCGAATTCAGTATACTTTCAAACATATACATCAGTGGTATGAGTGATAGCCAACCTATGAATCAACTTGCAGACAGACACATCCCTCTTTACAAACGTGTAGAGAATCACATTCTGGCTGATATTGATGAGGGCCGGCTGATCCCCGGTGATCTGATCCCCTCTGAACCCCAGTTGGCGACCAAACTCGGGGTAAGCCAGGGCACCGTTAAAAAGGCCATTGATAATCTGGTCAACGAAAAACGTCTTTACCGTCATCAGGGCAAAGGCACTTATGTTTCGACCGTCGACTTCAACAACAGCCTGTTCCGCTTCTTCTCCTACGGTGATGGCACCGGTAAAGGTGTACGTATCCACAAAGAAGTGAGCGAACGCGCGCTGAAAACAGGACCGAAGTATGCGTGCAGCCAACTCGGATATAAGCCTGAATCAGAGCTGCTCTATATTCAGCGCTGCGGCTATATTCAGGATCTTCCGATTCTGGTTGAGCACTGCTGGTGGTGCCCTGAAGTGGTGCCCGGTATGGAGCAGCCCGATGTTCATATTCCTGACCTGATGTACGCATTGGTGGTTGAGAAATATGACGTACCCGTTGTTCGTGCAGAAGAAACCCTGACAGCGGATGTTGCAGATAAAGAAACCGCACAGATTCTAGGCATCCCGGAAAAATCCCCGGTGATCGTCCTGATCCGACACACCTACAGTCGTGCCAACAAGATGATCGAATACCGTAAAACGGTCGGCCGCGCCGATAAATTCAGCTACAAAGCCGAGATTCGTTAATCGCCCCACCCCGCACGCGTTACCCAACAGCCTGAACATATCTTATGCTCAGGCTGTTTTCGTTTAATTCCAACTCATGTCAGCAACGGCTCATATTGTCGATAAGCCATCACCGCCTGCGTTCGGTTGCGCACACCCAGTTTACGAAGAATCGCACACACATGAACTTTTGTTGTGCTGAGCGCGATCTCCAGTTCCGATGCAATCTGTTTATTCATCAAACCCTGATCAATCTTTTCAAGCACCCTCATCTCTTGCACTGATAATCTGCGCATACCCGATAGCTTCCATGCATCCTCAGCACTTTCAACCTCGGGAAACCAAGTCTCATCGCGCCACACCCGATCCAATGCCTGTAACAACACCACCTGATCATCCCGACTGCTCACACTGCCTGTCACTCCCAGGCCCTGTAATTGCTTTACCCGTATCCGTTGATGACGATGCGTAATCGCCAGCACCTTCAATCCGGAATGGCGGGTAAAAAGATAAGGAAGATGACGCAGTGAGCGCTGATCCACCAAGGAAAGGTCCAATACCAACAAACCAATGTTGTTGTGCCGACCCATCGTCCAGAGAAGTTCATGCCAACTAATAGCCTCAAGCACATGGGCACTTGGATGCTGTATATCCAGCGTCTGACGTAACGCCAACCGATCGAGCGGATAGCGATGGGCAATAATCGCTGATTGATCCGAAACCATGAAAAGAGCCTCCTCTTCTTATCGTGATCTAAGGCTCATGCTTTACCTTCTAGTGCCACGTTGTCCTAAAAAACCCACAGCAGCTGAATGAAAAAAACACAAGTCATATATATGACCTATATGATACATATATATTTGCACTTTGTGTCAAGCTATCGCTATCGCAGGGCTGACGGGGGATCGCGGGTATATGACGAATGAATCCCCTGCATGCGG
>NZ_JBFGYC010000661.1:0-2008 GCF_041587635.1 Pontibacterium sp.
GATCTCAGAGCTGTTATCAGCTTCAGCTTTGCGGTTAGACGCCTGATCCATTGACATGGTGATAAACCCATCCACAACCCCTTGCGCTTCCGTTTGTAATTTATGAACGGCGGCCAGCTGCTGTGTCAGTTGCTTATCTTTCTGGTAGGACTCACGATACAACGCCACCATGCCCTTCTCGCCGTACAGATCGGCAACCAGATCATCCACCAAACGACCGATCCGTTTAGCTTTTGGATCAATACTGCTCAGTGCCGCCAGTGTTTTAGTTAATTCACCTTCACTGCCCTTCAGCTCTTTATCAAAGCGAGGCATATCCCGGTGCTGACGGAAGTTAATGAGCTGGGTACGATGGGCATTCGCTGTTCGCATGAAGCTACGGATTCGCACCAACCTTTCGCTCTCAGTGTTTTGGCTGATGTATTTTTGGCCCCAGGTATTGAGCGTGTCGGTTTTACGCTGAAAGCTACTCTCTTTCTGACGCACACGCTCAGACAACATCAGCCGTTGCTCATGCAGTGCCATCGCCTGACGCGCGGCTTTAGAGAACTTTGCTTCAGTATCGGATGCGGATTTTAACTGCTGCTGCTGCTCCAACGACAGGTCGTATTGCTCGGCAAGCTCGGTCAAACGCGTCTGAAAGACCTTAACCTGCTCGTTAAACTGCTTTTGCTGCGCAGCACGCAATGCCTTATCTTGGTCATCCGACATCACTGACAACAGGGCAAGATTCGCCTGTTGCAGCGTAATCATCTGCTTCAGGCTGCCCGATACGGTGGGTAATGATTGGTTGGTTACCTGATCCAGACCACGACTGATCGTACCCGCACCCCATAAGCCACCACCACCGACCAACATGATCGAGAGCACCAAAAAGGAAAAACCTAAGGTAATTTTATGGGATACCTTCAACTGCATCGTCCAGATCTCCGTCGTTTTGACATCCAACTGAAACTAAGCAATTTGTCGAATACTGACAACGAAAACCCCTTATTTTAGGGGTCTGGCCTCACGTACATTTCAGGACTGGCCCCATCTCTGATGCGCTAATAACCCAGTAAAGACGTATGACTCTGGCCCTGAGGGGGACCAGATTCTGGACCTAACCAAGCCAGATTTGCCCTCGCTATAGTAATTCCCACGCTAACGGGCGGAATATCCTCTGCAATCAACTCGCCCGACAATAACAACAGCATAAAGATAAGGTGGTAGTTCTATGTCAGATAAACAGGTACAGGGTGAAGTATCCAAGGTTGCGAACGACTCTGTTCAGCCCTTCCCTAAATCCCGCAAGGTATACGTAGAAGGCAGCCGCCCTGACATTCAGGTGCCGATGCGTGAGATCTCTCTGGATGATACGCCAACCGATTTCGGCGGCGAAAAGAACGACCCACTGTACGTCTATGATACCTCCGGCCCTTACACCGATCCGGCGGCCAAAATCGATCTGCACAAAGGTCTTGAACCGCTGCGCGCTAGCTGGATTCAGGAGCGTGAAGATACTGAACAGCTGGATCAGCTGACCTCCGAGTACGGCCGGGTCCGTGCTGCTGACTTGCGTCTGGACGAACTACGCTTCCAGCTGACCCGAAAACCACTGCGCGCTAAGCCGGGTAAAAATGTCACCCAGCTGCACTACGCACGTCAGGGGATCGTGACGCCTGAGATGGAATACATCGCCATCCGTGAAAACATGAAACTGGCGAAATCAAAAGCTGAAGGCAATGTGGTTGCCGAACAGCACCCGGGCCACAGCTTTGGCGCGCAGTTGCCAGAAGAGATCACGCCGGAGTTTGTACGTAAAGAGGTCGCTGAAGGCCGCGCGATTATCCCGCTGAACATCAACCACCCTGAAGTTGAGCCAATGATTATCGGCCGTAACTTTCTGGTGAAGATCAACGGCAACATCGGCAACTCTGCAGTCACCTCCTCTATCGACGAAGAAGTGGACAAAATGACCTGGGGTACCCGCTGGGGTGCGGATACCATCATGGATCTGTCCACCGGC